>DASQSC010000152.1:0-5374 GCA_035642555.1 Streptosporangiaceae bacterium
GGCGGCGGGCAGAGCAGGCCGCGGGACCGCCCGCGTCCGAGCGGCTCGCCCGGCGCCCGGGTGTGCGCACCGCCGGGAACCGGCCGGTGCCGTCGCTGTCGCCGGGCGACAAGGTGACGCACGACGCCTACGGCCTCGGCACGGTGCTGTCCGTGGAGCGGCGCGGGGACGACCCGGAGGCGAAGATCGACTTCGGCGGTGATCACGGCGTCAAGCATCTGGTCCTGCGCTACGCCCCGATCGAGAAGCTCTGAGGGCTCGCGGGCGTCAGGGGCCGCCGGGAGGGTCAGGGCCGCCGCGGTCGCAGGTCGGGTCAGGGCCGTCGGGTTGGTCGCGGGGCCGGTCGCGGCCGGCGGGGAGAGAGCCCATCCGCCGGGATGGAGTCCATCCGCCGGGATGGAGTCCATCCGCCGGGGAGCGCGGCCACCGGGCCTTCGTACCATGGGGGCGTCCCGCTGCTGCGGGCGCTGAGCGGGTAGTCCCGAGGAGGGTCCATGAGCACCATCCGGGTGGTCATCGCCAAGCCCGGCCTGGACGGTCACGACCGGGGCGCGAAGATCGTCGCGCGGGCGCTCCGGGACGCCGGCGTGGAGGTCATCTATACCGGCCTGCACCAGTCCCCGGAGCAGATCGTCGCCGCCGCCGTCCAGGAGGACGCTGACGCGATCGGGCTGTCCGTGCTGTCGGGTGCGCACATGACCCTGTTCGCGCGGGTGCTGGAGCTGCTGGCCGAGCGCGGGGTCACCGACATCACGGTGTTCGGCGGCGGGATCGTGCCGGATGCCGACATCGCCGAGCTAGAGCGGATGGGAGTCGCCCGGATCTTCACCCCCGGCGCGTCCACGCACGAGATCGTGGCCTGGGTGCAGGCCACGCTCGGCGGCCAGGACCAGGCCGTCTCCGCAGGTCAGGGCGCCTGAGGCGGTTCGCGGCGGCCTGGCCGGCCCGGAGGCGGTATCACCCGGTGGCCAGGGTGGCCCGGATGGCCAGCGGGTCGCGTCGGCGGCCGGCCGCCAGCGCCGCCGTGATCTCGGCCACCACTCTCGCGGGCTCCTCCCTGATCTGGCGCGGCGTGAAGTGCAGCACGATGATCCCCCGGGCGCTCATAGCGGCGTTGCGCCGGAGCGTGCGCTCCCAGTCCGCCGGGGACAGGTGCCACTCGCGCGAGTCCACCTCCACCACGACGCCGGCTTCCGGCCACCACGCGTCCGCCACCGCTATGAACCCCTCCCCCGCGGACAGCGACGCGTTGAACAGCGGCATCGGCAGCCCGGCAGCGCCGATCAGGTCCCGCAGGTCCCCCTCAGCCACCGACCGGATCCCGTCAGCAACCTCAGCCAGTGCCTGCCGCAGCGCCCGCGAGTGACGCCGCGGCACGTGCGAGAGCTCCTCGGTAAGCCACTCGACCCGGCAGCAGCCCCGTTGCACCGCGTCCGCCACCACTGCCCGCACCTCCCGGAAGGTCCCGAGTTCCCGGGTCGCGTCGGCTAGCGCGCGGGCCACCCTGGTGAACTGGATCATCCGATCTGTGCTGACGCGATCAGGCATCCGGGTGGTCGGCCATACCCGGACGAACGACCGGTCTGGGCGGGGCCGGGCAGCAGGCACCAGGACCGTGACGATATCCATGTCCGGGACCCGGACGCCGTAATGACGTAACGCGGCTGTCCCGGTCAGGGTGCTCCGGGAACCTCCGTACAGCAGGGCCGCCAGTTCCCGGTGCCGGCGCGTCGGCGACCCGGTGAGGGTGAGATAAACACCGGGCAGCATGCGCTGCCACGGCCCGCCGGGCCGCGTGCGGTGGCGGAGCGCCCCCTCGGTTATTCCGCATGCCAATGCCTGGCTGCGAGATAGCACGTGCTCTTGCAGCAACAGCGTGCGCTGCAGGGCCGCCTCGTTCAGTTTCTGCGAACGCGCCATAACGAGCAGCCTGCCGCGCGGGTCTGACAGCCTGTTCAGATTAATGATCAAGGAGTTGCCGTACACCCAACTACAGCAACTCCTTGATCATCCGCGCAACGGCCTGCGGAGGGCGGGCCGGGAGGCGGGTGGGGGCGCTGTTGCGAGGGTCAGCGGCGCCGCGACCCGGGACCGGGGTGGGGTGCTGGCACCGATAGGCTGCCACCGGAGCCGGGCCCGGCCCGCCCCGGCCAGGCCGGAGCTGGCTGCCGGGCCGAACGGAGACGTACCAGACCGAGGACGGACGTCAGTGGACCTGTTCGAGTACCAGGCGAAGGAGTTGTTCGCTGAGTACGGCGTGCCCGTGCCGCGCGGCAGCCTCGCCCGAACCCCTGAGGAAGCTGGCCGCATCGCGGAGCAGTTCGCGGCGGACGGCGTGCCGCGAGTGGTGGTGAAGGCTCAGGTCAAGACCGGCGGCCGGGGCAAGGCCGGCGGTGTCAAGGTCGCGGACGGGCCGCCCGAGGCGCGGGCCCGGGCGGAGCAGATCCTCGGCATGGACATCAAGGGCCACACAGTGCACACGGTCCTGGTGGAGCAGGCGAGCGACATCGCCGCGGAGTACTACCTGTCGTTCCTGGTCGACCGGGCCGCCCGCACCTTCATGTCGATCTGCTCCTACCAGGGCGGAATGGAGATCGAGGAGGTTGCGCACACGAATCCGGCCGCCATCGGCAAGGTCGCGATCGACCCGCTCACCGGCGTCGACGCCGGGAAGGCAGCCGAGATCGTGACCGCCGGCGGCCTGCCGCCGGCGGCCGCCGCCGGGGCCGCCTCGCTGGCGGAGCGGCTGTGGGCCGTGTTCGCGGACGAGGACGCCACCCTGGTCGAGGTCAATCCGATGATCCTGACCAGCGGCGGCGACGTGGTCGCGCTCGACGGCAAGGTCACCCTCGATGACAATGCCGCGTTCCGCCAGGACCACGCCAGGTTCGCCGACCCGTCGGCAGCCGACCCGCTGGAGGCACGGGCCAGGGCGAAGCACCTCAACTACGTCAAGCTCGAGGGCGAGGTAGGGATCATCGGCAACGGCGCCGGCCTGGTCATGTCCACCCTGGACGTGGTCGCCCAAGCGGGCGAGGAGTTCGGCGGGATCCGGCCGGCGAACTTCCTCGACATCGGCGGCGGCGCGTCGGCTGAGGTGATGGCGGACGGCCTGGAGATCGTGCTCTCGGACGGCAGCGTGCGCAGCGTCCTGGTCAACGTGTTCGGCGGCATCACGTCCTGCGACGCGGTGGCGAACGGCATCGTGTCGGCCCTGGGCATGCTGGCCGAGCGTGGCGAGCAGGTCACTCACCCGATCGTGGTCCGGCTGGACGGGAACAACGCGGCCGAAGGCCGGCGCATCCTGGAGGAGGCTGGCCTCGCCGTGGTGGAACAGGTCGCGACCATGGACGAGGCGGCGCGGCGCGCCGCCGAGCTGGCCGCGGGAACGGACCGGGCGCCGGCAGCCGCGGCCACGACGGGAGCATGAGATGGCGATCTTCCTGACCGGCGAGAGCCGGATCATGATCCAGGGCATCACCGGCTCCGAGGGCACCAAGCACGGCCGCCGGATGCTGGCGGCCGGCACGACGGTGGTCGGCGGGACCAACCCGCGCAAGGCAGGCCAGACCGTCGACCTCGGCGGAACGGCGGTGCCGGTCTTCGGCACCGTTGCCGAGACCATGGCCGCCACCGGCGCGGATGTGTCGGTGGTGTTCGTCCCCCCGGCCGGCGCCAAGGCCGCCGTGACCGAGGCGATCGACGCCGGGATGCCGCTGGTGGTGGTCATCACGGAGGGCATCCCGGTGCATGACACCGCCGCCTTCTGGGCGTACGCCTGTGCGCGCGGGAACGCGACCCGCATCATCGGGCCGAACTGCCCCGGCGTGGCGTCGCCTGGCAAGTCGAACGCCGGCATCATCCCGGCCGACATCACCACCGAGGGCCGCATCGGGCTGGTGTCCAAGTCGGGCACGCTGACGTACCAGATGATGTACGAGCTGCGCGACATCGGGTTCTCCACCTGCGTCGGGATCGGCGGGGACCCGGTGATCGGCACCACCCACATCGACTGCCTGCAGGCGTTCGGGGACGATCCGGAGACAGACGCGATCGTCATGATCGGCGAGATCGGGGGAGACGCGGAGGAACGGGCGGCCGCCTACGTGGAGCAGCACATCGACAAGCCGGTCGTCGCCTACGTGGCCGGGTTCACCGCGCCGGAGGGCAAGACCATGGGCCACGCCGGGGCGATCGTGTCTGGTTCCTCTGGTACCGCGCAGGCCAAGAAGGAGGCCCTGGAGAAGGTCGGGGTCAGGGTCGGCCGGACGCCCAGCGAGACCGCGCGCCTGGTCCGCGAGGTCATGCAGGCCCGCTGACCGCGGCCCGCCCGCAGGCCCCGCGCGACTGGCCCCCGGCTCCAGCGGCTACCGGCGGCGGCCCGGCGCGCCTCCGGCGGCCACCGGGTGACGCTTGTCAGGATGGGGCTTGTGACCGCTTCCGCCCGGCCGTCCGAGCGCGCCCCCGGCCGCAACCCCCCAGGCCGCATCGCCGCCGGCCGCACCGCGGCCAGCCGCATCGTTGCTGGCCGCCTGCCGCTGCCCGCGACGGTGCGCCCGCTGGCGGTCACCGGAGCGATCGCTGCCTGTGTGGTGATGCTGTCCGGCCTGGTGATCATCCTGCCGCTGGTGCTGGCGGGCTGGATCGCGGCGCCGCACGATGGGCTCGGCCTGCCCGGGGTGCTGCGGACGACGGCCGACATCTGGCTGGCCGCCCACCACGTGGAGTTCTCGCTGTCCGGGGCCGGCCGGATCGGCCTGCTGCCGCTGGGCCTGGTGCTGTTGCCCGGAGCACTGCTGTGGCGGGCCGGGAAGTGGGTGGTGCGGACGGGCCAGGTGTCGCGGCTGCGCCACGTCGGCTACGCTGCGCTGGCGCTGGCGGGTCCCTACGGGGTGCTGTCCGGTGCGCTTGCCCTGGCCAGCCGGTCCGCCCTGGCCGCCGCGTCACTGCCGGAGGCAGTGCTGGCCGGCTTCGGCCTCGGGCTGGTCGCCGGCGGCCTCGGCGGCGCGCGTGCGCTGGCTCCCTGGGGCCGCCTGACGCGACTGCTGAGCCCGCGGCCGGCCAGCGTGATCCAGGGAACGGTCGGCTCGCTAGTGGTACTGGCAGGGACCGGTGCGCTGGTCGCGGGGACCTCACTCGCCGCCCACCTGGGCCAGTTCCGGTCCCTGACGGTCGCGCTCGCGCCGGGCCTGGTGGGATCGGCGCTGCTGCTGCTCGCTCAGCTCGCCTACCTCCCGAACGCGATCGGGTGGGCCGTGTGCTACACGCTCGGTCCGGGATTCGCATTCGGAACGGGAACGGTCATAGCACCCACCGGGTCGGCGATCGGGCTGCTGCCGTCCTTCCCGATGCTGGCGGCACTGCCTGGCGGGTC
>DASQSC010000153.1:0-9565 GCA_035642555.1 Streptosporangiaceae bacterium
ATCCATCCGGATGTTCACCGAGCAGGTGATCTCACCGATGTCCCGGCCCAGCGCGGAACAGTGCTCAGCCAGCGTGCCCCGCAGGCTTAGCCAGGTCTCCACGTCGACGTTGAGCGTGTTCCACTGCTGGGCCCAGCGGGCCGCGGTGCGCAGGGTCCGGGTACGGCCGCGGCCGCCGATGGTGACCGGGGGGTGCGGCTGCTGCACCGGCTTGGGCTCGCACCGGGCCTCGGTGAGCTGGACGTAGCGGCCCGCCAGCGTGGTGACCGGCTGGCTGAGCAGCCCCACGATCGCCTCGACGCCCTCGTCGAAACGGTCGAACCGCTCCCGCAGCGGGGGCAGCGCGATCCCGTAGGCGTCGGTCTCCTCCTGGTTCCAGCCCGCGCCCAGTCCCAGTTCCAGCCGGCCGCCCGAGATGATGTCCACGGTGGCCGCCATGTTCGCCAGCACCGCCGGGTGCCGGTAGATCATGCCGGTCACCTGGCAGCCCAGCCGGATCCGCCGGGTGGCCTGCGCCAGCGCGCCGAGCATCGTCCAGGCCTCCAGGTTGGGCCCGGTGTGATCGCCGGTGAGCGGGTAGAAGTGGTCCCAGTTCCAGGCGGACTCGAACAGGCTGATCTCGTCGGCCGCCACCCACACATCCCGGAGCTGCTCCCAGGTGGTGTGCTCGGGCCTGGTCTTGATCGCGAAACGCACCGGCTCTTCCCTCCGTGTCCATTGCGGCGGGCGGGCTCTGCCCGCCAGGAGGGTATCGCGTCCGCCGCGATCAGTTCCGGGGCCTGCCCCGGGCGGCGAGGACGATCTGGGTCGCCAGGTACGTGCTCACGCCCAGCTTCGCGGCGATCTCATCCGGCCGGAGGCCCTGCTCGTTGTAGAGAAGCGCGAGCCGTTCCTGCCGCGCGCTCCACGGCCGGCGCTGCCGCGCGGGCGGCGCGGCAGGCTTGCGGCGATGCTGCCGCGGCCGGGCGGGCTGCGACCGGGCAGGCCGTTCCCCCTGGCCCGGGGTCCCGGCCGCACCGGGGGAACGCCGGGCGGGGGCGGCCCCGGACGTACCGAACGAGCCCCGCCGCTGGTCCCGCAGCTTCCCGCTGGCCAGGTCCGCGCGGGTCTGCTCATCCAGGATCATCAGCTCGTCGGCGGCCTTGTTCATGCCCACGGCCACCATCGTCAGGCCCGTGGCGTTCTTCTCCTGGCACGCCGGGGCCGTGCAGTAGCTGTACTTACGCGCCCGCTCCGGTGGCAGCTTCGCGCCGCACGTGATGCACTTCTTCGCCATTTCTCCGCTCACCAGCTGAAAACCGCTGATGAGAACGTCGCCGACGGCCGTGGTGTTCCCGTGCCGGGGCCCCGGCGGCCGCTTGCCGGGCTGCGCGGCCCCGCTCTCAGCTGGCGGCCGGCGGCCGGCCGCCAGCGGTCCAGGGGTCGTAGTCGACCTCAAGCTCCTCCTGCGGAGGGCGCTCGGCGCCGGGCACGTGCTGCAGGTTCAGCCGGATCCTGGTCCAGGTGGAACTGCGCCCGCGCATCGAATCCACCAGCACGTCCGCGGGCTGCAGGTAGGGCCACACCGCGGGATGGCGCTGCTTCCAGCGCTCAAGCCCGGCCATGGCCTCGTTCTTGGTGGCCGCCCGCGCGATCTCGATCAGCGGCATCGTCGAGCGGCGGCGGCCGCTCGGCCCGGCCGTCTTGCCCGGCGCCGGCGGCAGCACCGACCCCGGGCGATCCCGTTCGTTATGGTCGTTCTCTCGCGTGCCGTCTCCGGCCGCGGCGGGAGCGCGGCGCTTGGACGGCTGCACCCGCGGCGGCTCGCCCGTCTGCTTCTCGTAGTGCGGCGGCCAGGGCGCGTCGCCGAGACCGGCGGCCTCGTGCTCGGCCGCCAGCGCCAGCAGCGCATCCAGCGAGCCTGCCGCCGAGTCCATCTCCTGCCACGGGTCCCCGGCCCGGGCGAACCGCTCGGGCATGGTGTCGATCGTGAACGCCTCCGGCTGGCAGCCGGGCACCTCGTCCCAGTCCAGCGGCGCCGACACGCGCGCGTCCGGGGTCGGCCGGACCGAGTAGGCGGACGCCACGGTGCGGTCCTTGGCGTTCTGGTTGTAGTCGAGGAAGACGCCCTGCCGTTCTTCCTTCCACCACTTCGCGGACGCGATGCCGGGCAGCCGCCGCTCGACCTCGCGCGCGAGCGCCACCGCGGCGCGGCGGACCTCGTTGAAGGTCCAGCTCGGCTCGATCCGGGCGTAGATATGGAACCCGCGGGAGCCGGACGTCTTCGGCCACCCGGTCAGCCCGTAATCCGCCAGCGCCTCCCTGGCCGCCAGCGCGACCTCGATGATCTGCCGCCATTCCACGCCCGGCACCGGGTCGAGGTCCACCCGCAGCTCGTCCGGGTGATCAAGGTCGCCGGCGCGGACCGGGTGCGGGTTGAGGTCGATGCAGCCGAGGTTGGCGGCCCAGGCGATGGTGGCGGCGTCGCGCGGCACGACCTCCTCGGCGGTGCGCCCGGACGGGAAGCTCAGCACGACCGTGTCGATCCAGTCCGGCCGCTTCTCGGGCGCGCGCTTCTGGAAGAACGCCTCCCCGTCGGCGCCGTTCACGAACCGCTTGAGCACCATCGGCCGATCGGCCACGCCCCGCAGCGCCCCGTCGGCCACGCTCAGGTAGTAGCGCACCAGGTCCAGCTTGGTGTGGCCGGTGCGGGGGAAATACACCTTGCCCGGGTTGGAGATGGCCACGTCGTGCCCCGCGACCTGAATGACTTCCTTCCGCGCCGGCATGAGGTCACCATAACCGGCCTGCTCACCGGCTGGGCAGCCCGGGATTGGCGAACGGCAGCGGTCGTGGCCGCTGCCAGCCGGAGACCGCGGACGGCCGGCCGGTGCGCCCTGCCGCGCGGCCGCCGGCGCGGCAGGTCAGGTGCGCATGTCGTCGATGATCGAGATGATCTCGGCCAGGGTGGAGCGCAGCACCGGCAGCCGTGACAGCGAGACCAGCCGGGCGGCGAGCGGCACGGTGCGGTCGATCAGCCGGTAGGTGCGGGCGCAGCCCTGCGAGGTGTCGTGCACCCAGTACATGACGACGCCCAGCGAGTACAGCCACAGCAGCTCGGGCAGCCGGTCGCGGAGGGTGCGGTCGATCCGCTCCGACGAGCCCTCGATCACCTCCCGGTACAGCGCGATCTCCGCGTCCCTGGCCGGGCTCGATTCCTTGCTGAACGGGCTGAGCGGGTTGCTGGGCTCGGCGGCATGCTTGAAGAACTTGGCGGCGAAGGCATGGTAGGGCTGCATCACGTCGATCTTGGCCCGCAGCGCCCCCCGCATCCGGGGCCCGAACCCGGTCTCCCGAGCCAGCACCGGCCGGCAGGCGGCCACGTGCTCGGCGTGGTTGCGGGCGTAGAACTCCCGCAGCAGCTCCTCCTTGGAGCCGAAGTAGTAGTAGGCGTTGCCGGTCGAGACCCCGGCCTCGCGAGCGATCGCCCGCATGGTCGTGGCCTCGTACCCGGTCTCCCGGAACAGCCGCAGCGCCGCCTCGATGATCGCGGTCCGGGTCTGCTCAGCGCGCGGCGTGAGCGCCGCGTCTGCTCCGGGAGGAGTCACGAAGGTCAATGTACGGGCTGGCGCTCGGCGGCGCGCGGCGGCTGCTGGGCGGCTCCCGGCTGCCAGCCCCCGCCGGGCTGCCCGCCCCCGCCGGGCTGACCGCCAGCGGGCGGCTGCGAGCCGGCCGGGCGCCAGGGCGGCTGCTGCCGCGAGCGGCCCTTGACCCGGGTGAAGAACAGCATGTTGGCCAGGTGCAGGGCGCCCAGCACCAGCAGCTCCTCGCCGATCTTGACCGACAGCACGCCGACCGCCGCGCGGACGCTGCGGAAGTCGCCGGACGTCCGCAGGGTGAGCGCCACGAAGCCGAAGCTGAGCAGGTAGAAGGCCACCAGCAGGAGCCGGGAGACCGCGGTCGCGAGCCGTTCGTCGCCGCCGAACAGGCTGGCCAGGAAGACGCGGCCGCTGCGGGAGAGGGCGGTTCCCACGGCGACGGTGAGGGTGATGCTGATCAGCAGGTACGCGGCGTAGATGGTGCCGATGCCCATCGGGGGTTCCCTCCGGCCGATGACTTGAACACGTTCAACTGAACACGTTCAAGTCTGACACCGCCCCCCGTCCTCGCGCCACCCCCCGCGCCCAACTATTTTGAACGCGTTCAACGCCGCGGCAGGTGCGGCCCGCCCGTTCCGCCCGTTCCGCCGCCCGTTTCACGGCCGGTTCCGCCGCCTGTTCCGCCGCCCGCCGCCCGCCGTCCGCGACTTTTCACCGCTTGGCGTCATTTCAGCGCCCGGTTCGTCCTGGTTCCGCTGCGGGCAGGGGTGAAAAGTGGTGCGGGGCGTCGGAGCCGGGGCGCGCGAGACGACGATAGGGGTATGGGCGAGCAGCCGCTGGCGCGGGGGGAGGCCCGGGGACGGGGGCGGCTGCTCGCGCTGTATGACGACGCCCTGCCGCAGGTCTACGGGTACCTGCTGGGGCGGTGCGGGCAGCGGGCGACCGCCGAGGACCTGACCGCCGAGACGTTCCTGGCGGCCGCGGACGCGCTGCGGGCGGATGCCGCGGCGCCGGTGAGCCGGGCCTGGCTGATCGGGGTGGCCAGGCACAAGCTCGCCGATCACTGGCGGGGCGTGGCCCGGTCGGAACGGGCGCTGCGCGCGGTCGCCGATCCGGCCGGGGCGCCCGGGCCGGACGATCCCTGGGACGCCCGGCTCGACGCGCTGCGTGCCCGCGAGGTGCTGGCACGGATCGCCCCGCAGCACCGGGCCGCCCTGACCCTGCGGTACATGGACGACCTGCCGGTGCCGGAGGTCGCCAGGGTGCTCGGCCGCACCGTGCACGCGACCGAGGCGCTGCTGGTCCGGGCCCGGTCGGCATTCCGGGCCGTCTACCAGCGCGACGGAGGGGAGGGCCGCGATGACTGACCCCTTCAGCGCGCTCAGCGCGCCAGTGACCCCGGCCGACCCGGACCCGGGTTTCGCCGCCCGGCTGCGTGCCCGGCTGGCGAGGGCGTTTGACCTTCCGGAAGGAGTGGAGATGTCAGGAACTGGGACGATCATTTCGGGGGCCGGAAGCGGGCAGGCGGCGCCCGAGCGCGGCGCGGCCATCCCGTACCTCGCGGTGCGGGACGCCCGCCAGGCCATCGGGTGGTACGCCCGGGTGCTCGGCGGCCGGCTGCGGGGCGAACCGATCACGATGCCGGACGGCCGGATCGGGCATGCGGAGATCGAGCTCGGCCCGGGCGTGCTGTACCTGGCCGACGCGCACCCGGAGATCGGGGCCCGGGCGCCCGAGCCCGGCGGCAGCCCGGTCAGCCTGGTGCTGGCCGTGACCGGGCTCGATGCCGTGGTGGCGGCCGCGACCAGGGAGGGGGCCAGCCTGGACCGCGGTCCCTACGAGGGCTACGGCCACCGCAACGCGACCGTGACCGACCCGTTCGGCCACCGGTGGATGCTGCAGGAACCGCTCCCGGCGGCGGTCGCGGCCGGCCAGGAACAGGCCGCCGGCGGGGCAGGCCCGGGGGAGGCCGGCGGGGCAGGCCCGGAGGAAGCCGGGGCGCCGCGAGCCGGTGACGCCGGGTTTGCCTCGCTGTGGGTGCCGGACGCCGGCCGCGCCGCCGAGTTCTACGCCGCCGTGCTGGGCTGGGAGTACGCGCCGGTGCGTGACCCGCGCAGCCGCCATGTGCCCGGCACCATCCCGCCCCAGGGCCTGTGGGGCGGCGGGCAGCCGCGCAACACCCTGTTCTGCTCCTACGTGGTGGACGACATGGCCGCGGCTGTCGCCCGGGTCCGGGCGGCCGGCGGCGAGGCCAGCGAGCCTGCCCCGCGGCCGTACGGGCTGAGCGCGGACTGCACCGACAACCAGGGCATCGGGTTCGCGCTGCACCAGCCGCCCGGGGCCGGGCAGGGTCCGGGCGCGGGCGGACGGCCTGCCGCCCGCCGCGACGGGGACCTGGTGTACATCACCATGGAGGTCCCGGACTCGGCGCTGGCCAGGGAGTTCTACGGCTCGGTGCTGGGCTGGCGGACCGAGCCGGGGCGGGTCGCCGACGGCTGGCAGGTCGCCGATGTGCTGCCGATGACCGGGATCAGCGGCGGGCACCAGCAGCCGGCGCTGATCCCGCTGTGGCAGGTGAGCGACGTCGCCGCGGCGGCTGGCCGGGTCCGGGCGGCCGGCGGCTCGGCGAGCGAGCCGGAGGCCGAGCCCTACGGGCGCGTCGCCGGCTGCACCGACGACCAGGGCACCCGCTTCAGCCTGATCGAGTACCCGGCCCAGCCGGGAGCGTGACCGGGCCAGCCGGCCGGAGGGGGGCGCCGCCGGAAGGGGGCGCGCCGCCGGAAGGTGCCAGCCGCGCCGGAGGTGCCAGCGGGGCGGGCCGGGGGATAATCCCGGCCCGCCCGGTGCCGCTCAGCCGCGCAGGTGCTCGCCGAAGAAGGCCAGGATCCGCAGCCACGCGTCGGCCGCCGCGTCCGGCTGGTAGCTCATCCCCGTCACCTTCATCAGCGCCCCCCTGGCGCCGGTGTAGCGGTTCAGGAAGGCATGCCCGGCGCCCGGGTAGACCTTGATGTCGGCGGGCACGTCATGCCTGGCCATGGCGTCCCGCAGCCGGGACACCTGCCGTCCCATGCCCGGGTCACGCGCCCCGTAGCTGGCCACCACCGGGCACGAGCCCGCCAGCACCCGCTCGGCCTCCTTCGGCACGGGCCCGTAGTTGACGGATGCGGCAGCGAAATCCTGCCGCGGCGCGCACATGAGCGCGAACCCGCCGCCCAGGCAGAACCCGATCACCCCGATCTTCCCGCTGCAGTCGTCCATGGCGGCCAGCCGGGCGGCGGCTGCGGCGAGGTCGTTGAAGATCGGCCCCGACCCGGCCATGAGCTGGCGGAACGCCGGCCGGATGCACATCAGCCAGGGCCTGCCGCGCCAGAGGTCGGGGGCGAGGGCAAAGTAGCCGGCCGCCGCGAGCTTGTCCGCCTGGCGCCGCAGGTCGGGGGTCATGCCGAAGGCGTCGTGTACCAGCACGACCCCGGGCCACGGGGGGTCAGGGACCTCGCCCCGGAATTGGGCCGGGGCGGCCAGGTAGCCGTCGGGGGCTTCCGTCTCAGCCGTGCTCATGCGCACTCCAGATCGTCGGTGCGTCCGGCCCTGGCGCCCCCGTCCGGCCTGCCGCCAGCCTGGCATGAGGGGCGTTACCCGGCCACCCGAATCGCCCGGCCGGCTGCTGGGCGGAGCCCGATGGCGAGCGGAGCCGGCCGGCGAGCGGGGCCGGCAGCTGAGCGGAGCGAGCTGGCGAGCGGAGCCGCCGGACGGGATCAGCCCGGCCCGGCCGGAACCCGGCGGCGGCATGATGGTGACGTGAGGGTGATCGCGCTGGCTGACACGCACGCGCCGCGCCGCTGGCGGTCCTGCCCGCCGAAGGTCGCCGGGCACCTGCGGGGCGCGGACCTGATCCTGCACGCCGGGGACGTCTGCACCGCGGAAGTCCTCGATGAGCTGGCGGGCTACGCGCCGGTGCGAGCGGTCCGCGGCAACAACGACGGGCCCGACGTGTCCGCCTGGGGCGCGCCGGAACGCCTGGAACTCGACGCCGCCGGGCTCCGGGTGGCGATGGTGCACGATGCCGGGCAGGCGGCGGGCCGGCCAGCCCGGCTCCGCCGCTGGTTCCCGGAGGCTGAGCTGGTGGTGTTCGGGCACTCGCACATACCGCTCGACCACGCCGCCGAGGGCCAGCGGATCTTCAACCCCGGCTCGCCCACCGACCGCCGCCGCCAGCCCCGCGGCACCATCGGCCTGCTGGACATCGCCGGCAGCCGCCTGCTCTCGGCCCGGATCGTCCCGGTCAGCTAGCGGGGAAAGGAAGGGCGGCCGCTCCGGATTGTCGGTCCCGGCTGGTAGATCGTTGCTGCGGATACGGACCCTGCCGCCCCATGATTGGGCTCTGCGCCCGCTCTGCCAGCAAGCTCCAGGAGAGGCTATGCGTATACTTAGGCGCATGCCACGGATGCAGGTTTACTTGCCAGATGATCTGTACCAGCAGGTCAAGGACCGGCGCCTGCCCGCCTCGGAACTCCTTCAGGAGGCGGTCCGGGCCGAGGTGAGGCGACAGGATCTACTGGCGGAAACTGACACCTACCTCGCTGAGCTGATTGCAGAAGTGGGCGAGCCATCAGCGGGCGAACGTGCCCGGGCAGAAGCGGTTGCCCGCCGGATCGCGGGCCGGGGGCATCCGCGGGCCACCCGGGAGGCCCGGTGCTGATCCTGGATTCCGGCGGCGTCACCCGGCTGGCCGAACGTACGCGGGGGGCCGCCGCCATGATTGCGGCCCTGCGCCGGGAAGGCCTGTGGCCCCCGATCGTTCCCGTGGTGGTGCTACCGGAATGCCTGACCGGCGACGGCTCGCGGGACGCAGCCGAAAACAGGCTCCTGAAGACGTGCGATGTCCCCGAGTCGGTACCAGCTGGGCTGGCGCGTCGGGCGGCCTGGCTGCGGAGCCGGGCGCGCTGCGGATCAGCCGTGGACGCGCTGGTGACGGCGGCCGCTGAGCCCGGCGGGACGGTCCTCACCAGTGACCCGGCTGACCTGCGCTCGCTGGCCGCGTTTACCGAGAGCGTCAGCGTCGCGCCCGTCTGATCGCCCTGTGCGCGGGATGAGAGGCAGGTGATCCGCGCTGAGACTCCCGGCGGGCGAGGCACGGCGGCGGTTCGCCGCGGCCCGGGTCGCGCGGCTGGCCACGACCGGCGCGGACGGGCAGCCGCACCTGGTGCCGGTCACGTTCGCCCTGGACGGCGACCTGCTCTACACCGCGGTGGACGCCAAGCCCAAGACCACCAGGCAGTTGCGGCGGCTGCGCAACATCCGCGGCAACCCGCGGGTCTCGCTGCTGGCCGACCACTACCAGGAGGACTGGGACCTGCTCTGGTGGGCACGCGCCGACGGGCTCGCCACCATCCTGGCCGCCGGCCCGGCGATCGCCGGGCCGGCCCGGCTGCTGGCCGAGCGCTACTCGCAGTACCGTGAGAACCCGCCGGACGGCCCGGTGGTCAGGGTCGCGGTCAGCCGCTGGAGCGGCTGGGCCGCCGCCGGCGATGGCGGGCAGCGCTAGCGGAGGGACGGTCATGAGCGATCCGGAGCAGGCCGCGGCGGGGGAGATGCTGGCGGCGGTCCCGTTCGCCGCCAAGCTCGGGATCACGCTGGCCGAGGCCACCCCCGAACAGGTCACCGGACGGCTGGCGTGGGCACCCGACCTGTGCACCACCGGGGGCATCATGCACGGCGGGGCGCTCATCGGGCTGGCGGACAACCTGGGCGGGATCTGCGCGTTCCTCAACCTGCCGCCGGGCGCGGGCACGGCGACGATCTCGTCCGCCAGCACCCTGATGCGCGCGGTCCGCGACGGCGAGGTGACCGCGACCGCACGCCCGCTGAGCGTGGGCCGGACCGTGATCGTGGTCCAGACCGAGCTACGCGACGACCAGGGCCGGCTCGTCGCCCAGGTCACCCAGTCCCAGGCGGTCCTGCCCGCCCGCTAGGGCGCTCGCCGCCGG
>DASQSC010000154.1:0-2618 GCA_035642555.1 Streptosporangiaceae bacterium
CAGGACGCGCGGGGACATCATCTTGTTCATCGATGAGCTGCACACGCTGGTCGGCGCGGGCGCGGCCGAGGGCGCGATCGACGCGGCGTCGATCCTGAAGCCGATGCTGGCCCGCGGCGAGCTGCAGACGATCGGCGCGACCACGCTGGACGAGTACCGTAAGCACCTGGAGAAGGACGCCGCGCTCGAGCGCCGGTTCCAGCCGGTCCGGGTGGCCGAGCCGACGATCGCGCACACCATCGAGATCCTCAAAGGCCTGCGGGACCGCTACGAGGCGCATCACCGCGTGTCGATCACCGACGGCGCCCTGGTCGCCGCCGCGCAGCTGGCGGACCGCTATGTCAGCGACCGGTTCCTGCCGGACAAGGCGATCGACCTGATCGATGAGGCCGGGTCCCGGATGCGGATCCGCCGGATGACCGCCCCGCCTGCCCTGCGCGAGTACGACGAGAAGATCGCCGGCGTGCGGAGGGAGAAGGAATCGGCCATCGACTCCCAGGACTTCGAGAAGGCGGCCCAGCTGCGCGACAACGAGAAGCAGCTGATCGCCAAGAAGGACGCCCGGGAGAAGGAGTGGAAGGCCGGCGACATGGACGTGGTCGCCGAGGTCAACGAGGAACTCATAGCCGAGGTTCTCGCCACCGCCACCGGGATCCCGGTCTTCAAACTGACCGAAGAGGAATCGCAGCGGCTGCTCCGCATGGAGGACGAGCTTCACAAGCGCGTTATCGGGCAGAACGATGCGATCAAGGCACTCTCGCAGGCGATCAGGCGGACTCGTGCCGGGCTGAAGGACCCCAAGCGGCCCGGTGGCTCGTTCATCTTCGCCGGGCCCTCCGGGGTCGGTAAGACCGAGCTGTCCAAGACGCTGGCGGAGTTCCTCTTCGGCGACGAGGACGCGCTGATCCAGCTCGACATGAGCGAGTACATGGAGAAGCACACCGTCTCGCGGCTGTTCGGCTCCCCGCCCGGCTACGTCGGGTACGAGGAAGGCGGCCAGCTGACCGAGAAGGTGCGCCGCAGGCCGTTCTCGGTGGTCCTGTTCGACGAGATCGAGAAGGCCCACCCGGACATCTTCAACTCGCTGCTGCAGATCCTTGAGGATGGCCGGCTGACCGACGCCCAGGGCCGCATGGTGGACTTCAAGAACACCGTGATCATCATGACCACGAACCTGGGCACCAAGGACATCTCCAAGGGCGTGTCGGTCGGCTTCGCCCGGGCCGGGGAGTCGAAGGGCTCCTACGACCGGATGAAGTCGAAGGTGCAGGAGGAGCTGAAGCACCACTTCCGGCCCGAGTTCCTGAACCGGGTGGACGACACCATCGTCTTCCACCAGCTCACCGAGGACGAGATCGTCACGATCGTGGACCTGATGATCTCCAAGGTGGACGAGCGGCTCAAGGACCGGGACATGGGGCTGGAGCTCCGCCCGAGCGCCAAGGCGCTGCTCGCCAGGCGCGGGTACGACCCGGTGCTGGGTGCCCGGCCGCTCCGCCGGACCATCCAGCGGGCGATCGAGGACGCCCTGTCCGAGAAGATCCTGTTCGGCGAGCTCAAGGCCGGCCAGATCGTGATCGTGGACGTGAAGGGCAGCGGCGACGACGCCCAGTTCACGTTCAAGGGCGTGCCCAAGCCGGCAGCGGTGCCCGACGCGCCGCCCGCCGAGGTGGGCAGCGGCGCCGCCACCGACCGCGGCTCCGCCCAGCAGGAGTAGCACTCACTACCAACAGCAGGAAGGCCCTGGACCACCGTCCCGGGCCTTCCTGCTGTCGGCCCGCTGACAGCGTCCGCCCGGGCGGGGCCGCAACGGGTGCGGGCGGCCAGGGTCAGGCGGGAAGGGCGTACTGGTCGTCAGGGTGGGCCTCGGCGAGGCCGTCGGCGACCAGGCTGGTGAGCGCGCGGGCCCGCTGGAGCTCATCGGGCCACACCGCATCCAGCCTGGCGCGGGGGACGGGCCCGGGTGACTCCCGCAGCACGGCCAGGAGCCGACCGCGGCACTGCCGGTCGGTCCCCTCGTAGCGCTGGCCCGGGGGGCGGCTGGCGGCGGCCGGGCGGCCTGCCCGGTGCCAGGCGCAGCCCGGGGCGACCGGGCAGTCACCGCACCGGGGCGCGGCTGCCGTGCACACCAGCGCACCGAGTTCCATGACCGCCACCGACCAGCGCGCCGCGACCGCTGGCTCGGCCGGCAGCAGTGACTCAGCCAGCAATGTCTCTGCCGCGGAGGGGGCGGGCGGTGGGAACGCTTCGCCGCGGGCGAGGCGGCCCAGCACCCGCCGGACGTTCGTGTCCAGGACCGGGTGCCGCTGGCGGAAGGCGAAGCTGGTTACGGCTGCGGCGGTGTAGGCCCCGATCCCGGGCAGCGCCCGGAGGGCTGCGATCGAGGCTGGCACCTCGCCGCCGTGCCGTTCCGCGATCACGCGGGCAGCGGCGTGCAGCCGGATCGCCCGCCGCGGGTAGCCCAGCCGCCCCCACTGGCGGACGGCCTCCGCGGGCGAGGCGGCGGCGAGGCTGGCCGGCGTCGGCCAGCGGGCCAGCCAGGCTTCGTAGGCGGGCAGTACCCGGGCGACCGGGGTCTGCTGCAGCATGATCTCGCTGACCAGCACCGCCCACGCCGA
>DASQSC010000155.1:0-4615 GCA_035642555.1 Streptosporangiaceae bacterium
GAGGTACTGCCCCCGGTGACCGATGCCGAGGCCGCGCTGCGGAAGGGGGCCGCGCGGGTGCATCCGGCCGGCAACCTGGTGCGGCACGTGCGCATCCGCACGGGCGACCCGGGCGCCCGGGCGGAGGTGGTGGTGCGCGGCTCCTATCAGGTCGGCATGCAGGACCAGGCGTTCCTCGGGCCGGAATCCGGGCTCGCCGTCCCGGCCGCCGACGGCGGGGTGGACCTGTACGTGGCCACCCAGTGGCTGCACGTGGACCAGGAACAGGTCGCGGCCAGCCTGGGGCTGCCCGCCGGCAAGGTGCGGCTGGCGCTGGCTGGGGTCGGCGGCGCGTTCGGCGCCCGGGAGGACCTGTCCATGCAGGTGCACGCCTGCCTGCTGGCGCTGCGCACCGGCCGGCCGGTCAAGATGTGCTACTCGCGGGAGGAATCGTTCTTCGGCCACGTGCACCGGCACCCGGCGAAGCTGTACTACGAGCACGGTGCCACCGCCGACGGCACGCTGGTCTACCTGCGGGCACGCATCTACCTCGACGGCGGGGCCTACGCCTCCACCTCGGCGGCGGTGGCGGGCAACGCGGCGACGCTCGGCGCCGGCCCGTACCGGATCCGGAACGTCTCGATGGACGTGTACGCCGCCTACACCAACAACCCGCCGTGCGGGGCGATGCGGGGGTTCGGCGCGGTCCAGGCCTGCTTCGGCTACGAGTCACAGCTGGACGAACTGGCCCGGCGGCTCGGGGCCGACCCGGCGGAGGTCCGCATCCGCAACGCCCTGTCCCAGGGGTCGGCGATGCCGACCGGGCAGCTGGTCGATTCCCCCGCGCCCGTGGCCGAGCTGCTGCGCCGGGTCCGGGCCGCGCCGCTGCCGCCTGCCCATCCGGGCCCGGGCCCGTCCGGCTCCCCCGACCTGCGCGAGCTGCCGGGCGGGGTGGCCAACACCACCCACGGGGAGGGCGTGGCCCGCGGCATCGGCTATGGCGTGGGCATCAAGAACGTGGGCTTCTCCGAGGGGTTCGACGACTACTCGACCGCCCGGGTACGGCTGGAGCTGGCGGCCGGCGAGCCGGTGGCGACCGTGCACACCGCGGCCGCCGAGGTGGGCCAGGGCCTGGTCACGGTGCAGGCCCAGATCGCCCGCACCGAGCTGGGGGTGGAGCGGGTGGTGGTGCACCCGGCCGACACCTCGGTCGGCAGCGCGGGCTCCTCGTCCGCGTCCCGGCAGACCTACGTCACCGGCGGGGCGGTGCGTGCCGCGTGCGCCGCCGTCCGTGCCGCGGTGCTGGCACGGGCGGCCGGCCGGTCCGGCGGCGATCCGGGCGAGCTCGAGCTGTCCGGCGGCAAGGTGGTGTCGGCCACCGAGGGAGTGATCGCCGACCTCGCGGCCGTGCTCGGCGATGAGGCCATCGAGCGGACGGTCACCTGGCGGCACCGGCCGACCAGCCCGATCGATCCACGCACCGGGCAGGGCAACGCGCACGTCCAGTACGCGTTCGCCGCCCACCGCGCGGTGGTGGACGTGGACACTGAGCTGGGGCTGGTCAAGGTGGTGGAGATCACCACCGCCCAGGACGTCGGGAAGGCGGTGAACCCGCTGGCCGTGGCCGGCCAGGTGCACGGCGGCACCGCGCAGGGCCTGGGGCTGGCGCTGATGGAGGAGGTCCAGGTGAGTGACGGGGTGATCCGCAACCCGTCATTCACCGACTACCTGATCCCGACCATCGGCGACGTGCCTCCGATGACCGTGGACATCCTCGAGCTCGCCGACCCGCACGCCCCGTACGGGCTGCGCGGCGTCGGCGAGCCACCGGCCATCTCCTCCGCGCCCGCGATCGTGGCGGCGATCCGGGATGCGACCGGGAAGGCGCTGCGGCGGATACCGGTCCGGCCAGACGACATCACCGGCCTGTGAGCGCGGCGGGAGCGGACCGATGACCCTGATGTTCCTCACCGGCGACGGTATGCGGGGCGGGCGGCTGCATCATGAGCTGCGCGGCGCGCCGCTGGTGGCGGTGACCCGGACCGCGGCCAGGTACCGGTTCTACGACGTCGGCGGCCGGTACCCGGCGCTCGAGCCGGTCCCGGCCGGCGGGTACGCCATCGCGGGCGAGGTCTACGACGTGCCGCTGCCGGTGCTGCGCGACCACCTGCTGCCAGCCGAGCCGCCCGAGCTGGAGCTCGGCATCGCGGAACTGGCTGACGGCGCGGCCGCGCTGGCCATGCTGCTGCGGCAGGGCGTCCCGCGGCCGGCCGGGCTGACCGACATCTCCGGCGTCGGCGACTGGCGCGCCTACCGCGGCATCAGCTGAGCTCGGTGTCGCAGACCGGGCGCAGGCGCGGGACCTGTGCCTGGTCCGGGGCGGTGCGCTCGAAGCGGATGCGGGCGCTGCGGCCGCGGAACTCGAGCGTGCAGAGCATGTTCTGGAACCAGGGGCCCTGCCCGATCCGCCAGCGCAGCTGCGGCTTCCTGACCCCCGCGAGCCGCGCGAGCGCCGTGCCGCCCAGTTGCCCGGCGAGCGAGATGGCCAGCTGCTGGCTGCGCCGGAGCCGGTCCGGCAGCAGGTTGTGGAACGGCGAGCAGACCGCCTGGTACACGGCACTGCGCGGATCCGTCCCGGCCGGGAACTCCACCGGGGCCAGATAGCTGTGGTGGATGTCGCCCGAGATGACCGTGACCGACGCCGGCGGCTGCCCCCGCGCCCCGGTGGCGAGCCCGGTCAGCAGCCGCTCGAACTGCCGGAACGACTCCCCGAAGGCCGCCCAGTGCTCCAGGTCCGCGGCCTGCCGCAGCCGCTCCCCGGCCCGCGCGAGGCGCCTCCCCCACGCCCCGCGGCAGACGGCCTCGTTCCAGGCCTCCAGGTCGTGGACGCCGCGCGGCAGCAGCAGCGGCAGCGAGGTGGCGAGCACCACATGGTCCCAGTCGCCGGAAAGCGCCTCGGTGATCCGCTGCCATTCCGGCTCGGCGAGCATCAGCCGCCTGCCCCCGGTGAGCACCCGCCCGGCCCGGGAGTCGATCACGACCACCCGCACCTTCCCGAAGGTACGGGCGAAGCTCCAGTGGCTGTCCCCGGCGCCCTGATCGGCCCGGAGCGCGAAATCGCGCAGCACCCCGGCGGCGTCGCCCGGCTCCCGTGCCTGCCGCCACAGCTCGCTGCGGCCGAGGTCCTCCGGGGAGAGGTTGCCGAGATGCTGATAGATCCAGTAGCTGACGAAGGCACCGGTGATCCGTTCCCGCCACCACGGCTTAGCCTGGTACTCGCGGCGCCAGGCGGCCGACGTGTTCCAGTCGTCGATGACATCGTGGTCGTCGAAGATCATCGCGGTGGGGATGACCGAGAGCAGCCATCGCACCGCGGGCTCGCTCCAGGCCTCGTGATACAGGACGCAGTACTCCTCGAAGCCGGCGGCCTGGAAACCCGGCGGCCGGGCCGGGTCGCGCCGCTGCTCGATGAACTCGCGCGTCGCCGGTCCCGGCTCGTCCCCGTAGACCTGGTCGCCGATCATGAGCAGGACGTCGGGCCAGCGCTGGCGGGGGGTGTCACGCAGGTCCAGAGCGCAGGCGCGGAGCGCGTCGGTCCCGTGCTCCTGCTCGTGCCGGGCCCGCGCCCGGCCGCGCGACCGGACCGGCAGCTCGGCGATCCGGCAGGAGCCGAAGACCACCCGCAGCGGCCGCCCGGGGGCCAGCGTCCGCAGCACGCTCGGCGGGAACGGGGAACCCGGCTCCGGCCAGCGGACGACGCCGTCCAGGGCGACCTGGTACTCGGCCTCGGTGCCCGCCCGGAGGCCGTCGACCACCACCAGCCCGTAGTGATGTCCCGCCACCTCGAAGGTCCGGGCCTGGTGACCGAGGATCCCGACCCGGCAGGCACGGTCGGTCTCGACCCATATCGTGACCGCGGTCTCACCGACGTAGCGCAGCAGCGGGCCAAGTACCAGCCGGGGCGCCCCGGTGCCGTCTGCCGTCATGCGGGCTCTCCTCCGCTGCCATGTCCAGCGACGGACAAGCCTGGCAGAACCACGGCCGTCACCGCTACGATCGCCGCCCGCCGCGGGCACCGGATGGCCGCCGCGACGCTGACCTGATCTACCTCGGGCCGGGCGCGTTAACCGGTCGACTCAGCAGCGGTGGCCGGGGAAGGCTGGGGATCATGACCGTGCCTTTCCCCGAGCCGACCATTCCGGTACCCACCCGCGCCGAGGTGTTCCTCGGCTACCTCGACTACTTCCGCTCCCGGCTGCTGAGCAAGCTGGCGGCCCTGCCCGCCGGGGAACTGCGCTCCAGCCGGCTGCCGTCCGGCTGGACGCCGGCCGGGCTGCTCAAGCACCTCACCTACGTCGAGCTGCGCTGGCTCGAATGGGGCTTCGAGGGCCGCGACGTCGCCGACCCGTGGGGCGACAGCCGGGATGGCCGCTGGTACATCGCTGCGGACGAGACCCTGGAGTCGCTGGCGGCGGCGCTGTCCGCGCAGGCCGCGCGCACCAGGGCCATCGTCGGGTCGCACGACCTCGCCGACACCGGCCAGCCGGGCGACCGGTGGGACGGCGCCGATCCGCCGCCGCTGGAGCGGATCCTGTTCCACCTGCTCCAGGAGTACGCCCGGCACGCCGGGCACCTC
>DASQSC010000156.1:0-3193 GCA_035642555.1 Streptosporangiaceae bacterium
CGATCCGGCCCAGGTCGCGCTCGGCCGCCAGGTAGGAGGCGATCATGGCCGTGGCCTCCGACAGCAGCGGGATGCCGGGGCCGGCCCGGCGCAGCCGGGCCCGCAGGCCGTCGCGAAAGGTGATGAGGGCCACGATCGCCACTGCGACCGGCCCGAACAGGTCTGTCAGCGCCCCGGCCAGGTGGCCGGCGACGGCCCCGGTCCCGGCCGAGCCGCGCAGCTCGGCGGCCTGGGGCCCGATCCGGGCGATGCGGTCGAGCACGAGCTCGGCCAGGAAGTCGTCGAAGTCAGCGAAGTGCCGGTGCAGGACGCCCTTGGCGACGCCGGCCTCGGCGGTGACCGCCCGGCTGGTCAGCGCGTCCGGCCCGGCCCGGAGCAGCACCCGCTCGGCGGCATCGAACAGCTGCCCGCGCGGGTCGCTGATGGCCACCCCGGTCGGCATCCCTGCCTCCTTCGCTGAGCGCGAAATGGCTGGCTGAGCGGGCAATCGCCCACTTAAGGTGGGCAGGTGCCCACTGTAGCGCCGGAGCCTGGGCCCCCTCCCGGGCCTCGCGAGGCCCATCAGGCGCGGGAGGTAGCCGAGTCGTTCGGCACGGACCCCGAGCGGTACGACCGCGCCCGGCCCGGATACCCGGATGCCCTGGTGAAGCGGATCATCGCTGCCATCAGCGGCCCCAGTGGCCCCGGCGGGCCAAGCGGCCGCGGTGGTCCCGGGGTCCTCGACGTCGGCTGCGGGACGGGCATCGCGGCCCGCCAGTTCCAGGCGGCCGGCGCCGCGGTGCTCGGAGTCGAGCCCGACCCGCGGATGGCCGCGTTCGCCCGCCGCAGCGGGGTCAAGACCGAGGTGGCGACGTTCGAGGAGTGGGAACCCGCCGGCCGGGAGTTCGGCGCCGTCATCGCCGCAACGGCCTGGCACTGGGTGGACCCCGTCGCCGGCGCGGCCAAGGCGGCCGGGGTGCTGCCGCCGGGCGGGCTGCTGGCGGTGTTCTGGAACGCCTTCGAGCCCCCGGCCGGCCTGCGGGAGGCCTTCGACGCGGTCTACCGCCGGGTGCTGCGCGACTCGCCGTTCTTCCGGTCCGCGATGCCCGGCATCGACCAGTACGCCAGGGCGATGTGCGCCAAGGCGGCCGACGGGATCCGGCAGGCAGGCGGGTTCGGCGGGACCGGGCAGTGGCGATTCGACTGGGAGCGGCCCTTCACCCGGGACGACTGGCTGGACCACGTGCCGACCTCCGGCGGCCACAGCGGGCTCTCGCCCGGCCGGCAGCAGGAACTGCTGGCAGGGATCGGGGAAGCGGTCGACGCGGCCGGGGGCAGCTTCACGATGCGCTACGCCACCGTCGCGGTCACCGCCGTGCGCTCCGGTGCCGGCTGACCGTCCCGGTGCCTGCTGACCGTCCCGATGCCGGCTGACCGCTCCGGTGCCGGCTGGCCGCTCCCGTGCCTGCTGACCGCTCCGGTGCGTGCTGACCGTCCCGGTGGCTTTGCGCACGTAGCCGGGTCAATGGGCTTGCGCCGGCCGGTGAGCTGTTCCAGGGTTGATACGGCAATGGGCGGTCCCGCCCGCCCAGGGCTGCCCTGGCCGCGCGAAGTGACGTGCCAGGCCGGACGAGCCGATAGGGGGTGCCCGCTCGTGCACACCCCAGCACGGGGCCGCGCCGGGGCCCGCCCCCGGCGGCGCGAGCTCCGGTGACCGGGCAGCTCAGCGAGGTCTCGCCGGCCCAGCCACCCGCGCCGGCCTGGTCGCTGCCTGCCCAGTCAACCGCGTCCCAGCCGCCGCCAGTGCAGCCGCCGGTTCCGCCGCCCGGCCACCCGGCAGCGGACCTGGCGCAAGACTGGCCGCTGCGGGACTTCCTGGAGCTGGGCCCGTTGCCCGGCGCGGTGCCGTGCGCCCGCTATCACGCCCGCCAGATCATGTGGGAATGGCGGCTGACCCGGCTCAGCGACAACGTCGAGTTGCTGGTCGCCGAGCTGATGACCAACGCCGTGGCCGTGTCCCGGACCCTGGACTGGCCGTTCCCGGTGCGGCTGTGGCTGCTGACCGACCTGGCCAGCGTCCTGATCCAGGTGTGGGACGCGGCTGCGCAGCCCCCGGCGCGCATCCACCTCGAGGACGACGCCGAGACCGGCCGCGGCCTGCTGCTGGTCGAGGCCATCAGCAGCCGGTGGGACTGGTACGCGCTACCGGCCCCGGGCGGGAAGGTGGTCTGCGCCCTCGTCACCGAGTGAGGGCGGCCGCAGGCCGGGGATGACGGTCCGGGCACAACGCCGGCGCTGAGAACCCGGGGGCCGGTCAGTCCGGGCCGGCCTCGGCGGCGACCGCGTCCGTGAAGGCCGCCAGGGATCCGAACTCCCAGTCCGGGCTGATCCCGTCCGGCGGGGGAGGGGTGGCGCCCCAGCCTGGCCGGCCGTGCCGCCGGTTGATCCAGGCGGTCGGCAGCCCGGCCCGCTTGGCCGGACCATGGTCGTGGAACAGGCTCTGCGCCACGTGCAGCAGCCGGCCGGCGCCGATCCCGAGCCGGGCGGCCTCGGCGAGCAGCGCGTCGAAGTTCCGTGGCGACGGCTTGTATGAGCCGATGGCGTCGGCGGTGAGGATGCTGCTGAACGTCACCCCGAGGCGGCGATTGCTGGCGGCGAACGATCCGCGGTCCACGTTCGACAGGATGATCAGCTGATACCGGGCGGCCAGCGCCGCCAGCGCGGAGCCGGAGTCGGGGAAGGCCGGCCAGTCCGGCACCGAGCGGGCCAGCCGCTCCGCCTCCTGGTCGCTGACCGGCGCGCCGAGTTCGCCCCCCAGGGTCCGCATGGAACGGGCCAGGATGCCGGGATAGGCCTCGCCCGGGTGCGCGGCCTCGGCGGCGGACTCGTGCCGGGCATAGGCGGCAAGCAGTGCCTCGTCCTCGAGATTGAGTCCGCGGGCAGCCGCCCACGGGCGGAGCACGGCGGCGATGCCCGACTCCCAGTCGATCAGCGTGCCGTAGCAGTCGAAGCTCAGCGCCTCGAAATCGGTCAGCCTCACCCGCACGAGGCTAGGGCACTCCGGTTACGGCAGCCGGCTACGACAGCCGGCTACGACAGCCCGATGATCTCGCCGTCGTCGTCCAGGTCGATCCGGGTCGCGGCCGGGCTGGCGGACAGGCCCGGCATGGTCCGCATGTCGCCGCAGATGGGGTAGACGAACCCGGCCCCGACC
>DASQSC010000157.1:0-2945 GCA_035642555.1 Streptosporangiaceae bacterium
ACCAGCGACCTGTACGAGTGCATCGAATGGGCGGCGCGGCAGCCCTGGTGCACCGGCAAGGTCGGGCTGAGCGGCATCTCCTACTACGCGATGAACGCCTGGCACGTCGCGGCCCGGCAGCCGCCGCACCTGGCCGCCATCTGCGTCTGGGAGGGGGCGGCCGACTTCTACCGGGACGCCACCCATCACGGCGGGATCCTCTGCACGTTCTGGCGCAACTGGTACCGCAACCAGGTCACGGTGGTGCAGCACGGCGCCGGCGAGCGCGGCCCCCGCGCCGCGGCGACCGGCGAGCCGGTGGCCGGACCGGAGACGCTCAGCGACGCCGAGCTAGCCGCGGCGCGGGTGCCGTTCGGGGACGAGATCGCGGCCCGCCCGTTCGACGACGGCTACTACCGCGCGCGCTCGGCGGACTGGGAACGCATCACCGTGCCGCTGCTGTCGGCGGCCAACTGGGGCGGCCAGGGCCTGCACAGCCGCGGCAACTTCGAGGGCTTCACCCGCGCCGCCTCCGGCCGCAAGTGGCTGGAGGTGCACGGGCTCGAGCACTGGACGCACTTCTACACCAGCTACGGCCTGGACCTGCAGAAGCGCTTCTTCCGCTGCTTCCTGCACGGGGACGACCGCGGGTGGCGGGATCAGCCCCCGGTCCAGCTGCAGGTCCGGACCCTGACCGGTTTCAAGCAGCGGAACGGGACCGGCTGGCCGTTACCGGGCACGCAGTGGACGCGGGCCTACCTGCGGCCGGATGCCCGGGAGCTGACTGCCAGCCCGCCACCGGCCGCCAGCAGCGTGTCCTACCAGGCGGACTCGGACGGGGTGACCTTCACCGGGCCGCCGCTGGCCAGGGATACGGAGATCACCGGCCCGGTGGCGGCGGTGCTCTATGTTTCGTCGTCGGCCACTGACGCCGACCTGTTCTGCGTCCTGCGGGTGCTGGCGCCCGGCGGCGAGGACGTGACGTTCCCCGGCGCGATCGACCCGCACACTCCGGTGGCGCAGGGCTGGCTCCGGGTGTCGCACCGGCGGCTCGACCAGGCGCTGAGCACCGAGTACCGGCCCTATCACGACCACCAGGCGGCCGAGCCGCTGGCCCCCGGCCGCCGCTACCGGGCCGACGTGGAGATCTGGCCGACCAGCCTGGTCATCCCCGCCGGGTACCGGATCGCGCTGACCGTGCGCGGCCGGGACTGGGAGCGCCGCTACCCGGACGCGCCGCGGCTCGGCTCGTTCTCGAACGAGATGACCGGATGCGGGCCGTTCCTGCACAACGACCCAGCGGACCGGCCACCGGAACTGACCAGCAGCACCCAGACCCTGTGGGCCGGCCCCGGGCAGCACTCCTGCCTGCTGCTCCCGGTGATCCCCGATGGCCCCGGCGGCAACTCCGACCAAGGACGGCGCAGATGAAGGAAGCGTTCGGCGGGCTGAGCTCGGACTGGAAGGAAGGCATCAACTGGGCCTCGGTGCGCCAGTGGCGGCTGGCCCGCGCCCGGGAGGCCATGGCCAGGCACGGCCTCGGGGCGATGCTGCTGTTCTACGACGAGAACATGCGGTACGTGTCGGCCACGTACACGCCCGGGTGGAACCGGCTCAAGCCGGGGCTGCGGTACGTGGTGCTGTGCGAGGGCAGGGAGCCGATCGTCTACGAGCAGGGCGACATCGGCATCCACCTGCAGGTCCATAACCCGTGGATCCCGCCGCAGAACATCCGGCACTCCTACAGCTGGATCAAGGGCGCGGCCGGCCCGGCGTCGCAGCACCAGGTCGGCAAGTTCACCGCGGCGCTGGTGAACGACCTGGAGGACGCGGGCGTGCTCGGCAAGCCGCTGGGGGTCGACTTCATCGACATCAACATGCTGCAGGCCTTCCAGCGGGCCGGGATCACCTGGGCGGACGGCATGACGCCGATGATGGAGGCGCGGTCGGTCAAGAGCCCGGACGAGCAGAAGGCCTCCCGCATCGTCGGCGCCATCTGCGACACGCTGCACTACGAGTTCACCCAGTTCCTCCGCCCGGGCCTGACCGAGAACGAGGTGGCCGCGTTCGGCTTCGAGTACCTGTACAGCATTCCCGGCATGGAGGACGTCGAGGACGTCATCGTGTCGTCGGGCCCGAACGCGTGGCCGAACTGGCGCAACTTCTCCGACCGCATCATCCGCCCCGGCGAGCTGGTCATCATCGACCTGGCCGCGCTCACCTGGAACGGGTTCAAGTCGTGCGTGTACCGCACCTACTGCGTCGGCGGCAAGCCGACCGACGAGATGAAGCGGTACTACGACACCGCCCACACCTGGCTGTGGGACGCGATTGAGGTGGTGCGGCCCGGGGTGACGACCGGGGATATCGCCAGCAAATGGCCATCGGCCAAGGAGGCCTGGGGCTACGAGGAGGAGGACCAGGCAGCGGCCAACCTGTGGGGGCACGGGCTGGGGCTGGCGCAGTACGACCGGCCGGTGATCTCCCGGATCTGGTCACTGGACTACCCGGAGCAGATCCAGCCCGGCATGGTGTTCGCACTGGAGACCCAGCACGGCAAGGTGCATGAGTTCGGCGTCCGGCTGGAGGAGATGCTGCTGGTCACCGACGACGGCCACGAGCTGCTGTCGTCCTACAAATCCGACGAGATCATCGAAGCCGGATGAGCCGGGCGGAAGCGGTTCGGCCAGCGGGGCAGGCCCGGGGCGATTGCCCCGCCGGGCAGGCCCCCGCCGATCGCCCCGCCGGGCCGGCCGTCGGCGGGGGGGACCCGGGTCGTCCCCCCGGGCAAGCACTGCTGCCGCTGGCGCGGGCGGACGCCGGCGACGGTGATCTCGCCGACGGGGAAGGTCGAGATGAGCTCGGTGCGGTCTTCGTGCACGATCAGCATCTCCTCGATGCGCACACCGAAGTCGTGCACCTTCCCGTGCTGCGTCTCCAACGCGAACACCATGCCGGGCTGGATC
>DASQSC010000158.1:0-12339 GCA_035642555.1 Streptosporangiaceae bacterium
GTCGCCGACGGGATCGGCGCCACCACCCGGCGCGGGGACGTGCTGATCGACGGACCGGTCATCGCCTCGGTCGCGGCCGGCGACCTGCCGCCCGGCAGCTGCGAGGTGATCGAGCTGGCGCCCGGCAGCGTGATCTGCCCCGGCTTCATCGACGCCCACGTCCACGCGGAAGGGCCGCTGCTGGCCGACGGCGTGATCGAGGGCGCCCTGGCGCAGGGCGTGACCACGCTGGTGGCCGGCCAGGACGGGCAGTCCTGGATCGGCGCCACCAGGGCCACCGCTGACTACCTCAACGCGTACTTCGGGCCGGTCAACGGCACCCTGGACCCGCCCCGCGACCTCAGCGTGGCCGGGTTCGGGGACGCGCTGACCGGGCGGCTGGCGCAGAACGTCGCCGTGCTGGCGTCGCAGGGAACGATCCGGCACAACATCACGGGCCTGGCGGGGCGACCGCTGGACCCGGGGGAGCGGGCCGCCGCCCGGCAGCAGGTGGAGGACGCGC
The DNA here is from genome assembly GCA_035642555.1 of Streptosporangiaceae bacterium. Taxonomy (GTDB): domain Bacteria; phylum Actinomycetota; class Actinomycetes; order Streptosporangiales; family Streptosporangiaceae; genus JAIRTY01. The sequence goes on from DASQSC010000158.1 coordinate 503, forward strand.
TCGCGGCCGGGGCGGCCGGCCTGTCCAGCGGCCTCGACTACCTGCCGAGCCGGTTCGGCGACAGCGACGAGATCGCCGCCATGGCCCGGCCGCTGGCCGAGGCGGGGCGGCCCTATGTCTCGCACCTGCGCGGCCACGGCCCGGACGTGCGGGAAGCGCTGGGCGAGCTGGTCGCCGTCGGCCGCTCGGCCGGGGCCCGGGTGCATGCCAGTCACCTGTGGGGCCCGCCAGGTGCCATCGAGGCCGCGTTCGCGGCCGCGGACGCCGGCGGCGTCCCGGTCAGCTTCGACATGTACCCGTACCGCAGGTCCAGCACGATCCTGGCGATGCTGGTGCTCCCGCCCGGCCTGCAGGCCCGCGTGCCCGCGGCGGCGGTAACCGCGCTCGCCGATCCGCGGCAGCGGGCTGAGCTGCTGGCCGGGGAGAAGTTCTCGGCCAGCTTCCTGGGGCAGCTCTACCTGAGCTGCCTGCCCGCTGAGCTGGCGGAACTGGCCGGGCTGACGATCGCCGAGGCGGCCCGGCGCAGCGGGCAGCCGCCCGGGGAATGGGTGCTGGGCCTGCTGGCGTCGACGGGCCTGGGCGTGGGAGTGCAGCAGGACCGGCCCGGACTGGACGAGCGGGAGCTGGCCTGGCTCTGCGCCCATGACCGGCACTGCGGCGGCTCGGACGGCATCTACCAGGGCCAGTATCCGCACCCACGCGGCTACGCGGCCTTCGCCACCCTCGCCGGGCAGTACCTGGCCGCGGGGCCCGGCACCGGGTACCAGATGCTGGCGCGGCACCTGGCGGCCACCGCCGCCGACGTGTACGGGCTGTCCGACCGCGGGCGGCTGGCGCCGGGCCTGGCCGCTGACCTGTGCGTGATCGCGCCCGGCGGCCTCACCGCCCGGGCCGGCTACGAACAGCCCCGGCTGCCAGCGGCAGGCGCCGACCTGGTCATGGTGAACGGCGTCATCACCTGGCGCGACGGCCGGGTCGTCCCCGGCCCCCGCCCCGGGCGGCTCGTCTCCTGACCCCGGCCGCTCTCCCAGCCCCGCCCGCTCTCCCAGCCCCGCCCGCTCTCCCCGCCCCGGCCGCTCTCCCGCCCAGCCCGTTTGACCATCGGCGGGCCGGGCGGGCACGATCAGCATCGAGTGTGCCTCGGGAGGGAGCTGATCGCGCGTGAGCATTCTTGGTACCCGGGTCCTGCGGACGGAAGACCCGGCCTTCCTCACCACCGGCGGCGTCTACACCGCCGACGTGGCGGACGAACGGCTGGCCGGTGCCTGTCATGTCTTCTTCGTCCGGTCGCCGGTTGCTCACGCCAGGATCAGCGCCATCGACGTCAGCGCCGCCAGGTCCGCGCCGGGCGTGGTGGCCGCGTTCACCGGTGCCGACATGGCCGAGGTGCCGGCCGTGGCCCCGCCGATGCCCGGCATGATCAGCCAGGAGATGGGCCAGTACCTGCTCGCCCGGGACGTGGTCAGGTTCGTCGGCGAGCCGGTGGCCGTGGTGGTCACCGAGGACCCGTACCGGGGCGAGGACGCGGCGGAGCTTGTCGACGTCGATTATGAGCCGCTGCCGCCGGTGCTCGGCCTGGCCGAGGCCGTGAGCGACGAGGCCACCGTGCTGTTCCCGGCGGCCGGCAGCAACGTCGCCGCCACCTTCGGCGATCCGGGCGAGCTCAAGGCCGACCTGTTCGATGGCTGCGAGGTGGTCGTCTCCCGCACCATCGTCAACCAGCGGGTCGCGCCAGCGCCGATGGAGACCAGGGCGGCGGCCGCCGTCTGGGGCGAGGACGGCCGGTGCACGGCGTGGATCCCCAACCAGGGCGCGCAGGGCACCCGCGAGTCGCTCGCCGGCATGCTCGCGATGGACGCTGCTCAGCTGCGGATCATCACACCGGACGTGGGCGGCGCGTTCGGCGCCAAGTTCGGCGCCGACCCCGAGCACGCGGTGGTGTGCTGGGTGGCCAGGCGGCTGGGCCGTCCGGCGCGCTGGGCGGAGACCCGCAGCGAGAACATGCTCGGCATGACGCACGGCCGCGCGCAGCGCCAGACGGTCACGATCGGCGGCAGCCGGGACGGCAGGGTAGCCGCCTATCGGCTGGAGATTCTGCAGGATGCTGGCGCCTACCCGCGCTTCGGCGCGTTCCTGCCCTCGCTCACGATCCTGATGGCTCCCGGGCCGTACGCCATCGACCGCGCCGAGGCCGTGGCCAGGACCGTGGTGACCACCACCACGCCGGTCGGCGCCTACCGCGGCGCTGGCCGGCCGGAGGCCACCGCGGCGGTGGAGCGGGCCATGGACCTGTTCGCCGCCGAGACCGGCCTGGACCCGGCCGAGGTGCGCAGGAAGAACCTGCTGCCCAAGTTCACCGAGCCGCACACAACCGCGTTCGGCGCCGCCTACGACAGCGGCGACTACGGGGCGGCCCTGGAACGGGCGCTCGAGGCCGCCGGGTACCAGGGGCTGCGGGACGAGCAGGCGAAACGGCGGGCGAACGGCGACGTGGTCCAGCTGGGCATCGGGCTGTCCTGCTACGTGGAGATCACCGGCCCCGGCGGCGAGGCCGGCGGCGGCAGCGAGAACGCCACCGTCGAGGTCCATCCCGACGGCAGCGCCACGATCCTCACCGGGACCTCCCCGCACGGCCAGGGCCATGCCACCGTGTGGGCGATGCTGGCCAGCGACGAGCTTGGCATCCCGGTCGACAAGATCACCCTCAAATGGGGCGACACCGACCTGATCCCCAAGGGCGGCGGCACCGGCGGCTCCCGCAGCCTGCAGCAGGGCGGGGCGGCGGTGCAGCAGGCCGCCAGGGAACTGCTCGACCTGGCCCGGGAGCGCGCGGCCGCCGAGCTCGAGGCCAACCCGGCCGACCTGGTGTTCAACCCCGAGCGCAGCGCGTTCGAGGTGGCCGGGGATCCGGCGGCGGCGGTGCAGCTGGCCAGCCTGGCCGAGCCGGAGCGGCTGCTGGTCTACAGCGTGTTCCGGGCGCCGGGCCCGACCTTCCCGTTCGGGACGCACGTGGCGGTCGCCGAGGTCGACACCCAGACCGGCAAGGCGGTGCTGCGCCGGATGGTGACGGTGGACGACGCGGGCACCGTCATCAACCCGCTGCTCGCCGAGGGCCAGCGGCACGGCGGCATCGCCCAGGGCGCGGCCCAGGCGCTGCAGGAGGAGGTCGTCTTCGACGCCGACGGGAACCCGCTGACCTCAACCTTCGCCGACTACTCGATCTTGTCCGCGACCGAGGTCCCCAGCTTCGAGCTGGCCGACATGGCAACGCCGACCAGCTACAACCCGCTCGGGGCGAAGGGCATCGGGGAGGCGGGCACGATCGGCGCCACCCCGGCCGTGCAGAACGCGATCGTCGACGCGGTCGCCCACCTCGGCATCCGGCACATCGACATGCCCGCCTCCCCGCAGCGGGTGTGGGAGGCGGTGCAGGCGGCGGGCTGACGCCGCCCGCGTCTCGTTCAGCCACGGCTTGAACGAGGCCGCGCTCGCCCCGGATCTGGGACCATCGGCGGGGAGGTGCGGGCATGGGATTGCCAGCGGGCGGTGACCGGGCAGCGGCGACGGGCCGGGCGGAGCTGCTGGCCGAGGCCTGCCAGCGGGCCCTCGCCTACCTCGACGGCCTCGCCACGCGGCGGGTCGGCCCGGCGGCGGACGCCGTCGCCGCGCTGGACCGGCTGGACTTCCCGCTGCCGGCGGCGGGCCGGGATCCCCTGGACGTGCTCCGGCTGCTGGATGAGGCCGGCTCGCCGGCCACGGTGGCCAGCGCGGGTCCGAGGTACTTCGGCTTCGTGACCGGGGGGACGCTGCCGGCGGCGCAGGCAGCCGCCTGGCTCGGCGCGGCCTGGGACCAGAACGCCGCGCTCACCGCGATGTCCCCGGTGGCCGCCCGGCTGGACGCGGTGGCGCTGCGGTGGGTGACCGAATTGCTGGGCCTGCCGGCCGGCACCGAAGGCGGCTTCGTGACCGGCGCCACCATGGCCAACGCCGCCTGCCTGGCTGCCGCCAGGGACGCGGTACTGGCCCGGCACGGCTGGGACGCGGCGGGCCAGGGCCTGGCAGGCGCGCCGCCGGTCACGGTGGTGGCCGGCGCCGAGGCGCACACGACCGTTCGCAAGGCACTGGCGCTGGTCGGTCTCGGCCGCGACCGGGTCACCGCCCTGCCGGCGGATGAGCAGGGGGCGATCATTCCCTGTTCCCTTCCCGGTCTCACCGGGCCGGCGCTGGTGTGCCTGCAGGCCGGCAACGTGAACAGCGGTGCCAGCGACCCGTTCCGGCCGCTGCTGCACTGGGCCCGGGAGCAGGGCGCGTGGGTGCACGTGGATGGCGCCTTCGGGCTCTGGGCGGCTGCCTCGCCAGCGACCGCGGGCCAGGTCGCCGGCGTGGCCGGGGCTGACTCGTGGGCGACCGATTCGCACAAGTGGCTGAACACGACCTACGACTGCGGGATCGCGCTGGTCCGTGAGCCCGGTGCGCTGCCATCGTCGATGGCCGCCCCGGCGGCTTATCTCCCCGGCGGGTCGGGCCGGGAGCCGATGCACTTCACGCCGCAGAGCTCGCAGCGGGCGCGGGGGGCCGAGGTGTGGGCCGCGCTCGCGGCGCTCGGCCGGGACGGCGTCGCCGAACTGGTTGACCGGACCTGCCGGCTGGCGCGCCGGTTCGCCGGCGGCATCCGGGCAGCGGGCTACCAGGTCCTGAACGAGGTGGTGCTCAACCAGGTGGTCGTGGACTTCGGCGACCCGGCGCGGACGGCCGAGATCATCGCGGCGATCCAGGCTGAGGGGACCTGCTGGTGCGGCCAGACCAGCTGGCGCGGCCGCCAGGCCATGCGGGTCAGCGTCAGCTGCTGGTCCACCGCCGACGACGACATCGACGCCAGCGTCGCCGCGATCCGGGACTGCGCCCGGCGCGTCACCGGCCGGGGCGCGCCCGGGAGGTGAGCGCGCTGGCACTCATGGCGTTGATCACCCGGTCGGCGGTGATGCCGGCCTGCTCGGCCCGCTGGCAGCCGCTGCCCAGCCAGTCGAGCTGGCCGGGCGCGTGCGCGTCGGTGTCGATGGCGAACAGGCACCCGGCCCCGGCGGCCTGCCGCAGCAGGCCGTCCGGCGGGTCCTGCCGCTCCGGCCGGCAGTTGATCTCCACCACCACCCCGTGGTCACGGCAGGCGGCGAAGACCGCCGCCGGGTCGAACGCCGACTCCGGCCGGCCCCGCCCGCCCCGGCCGGTGAGCATCCGCCCGGTGCAGTGGCCGAGCACGTCGGCGCGCGGGCTGGCGATGGCGGCCAGCATCCGGCCGGTCATCTCGGCCGCTGGCATCCGCAGCTGCGAATGGACGCTGGCGACCACCACGTCCAGCCGGGCCAGCAGGTCGTCCCGCTGGTCCAGCGTCCCGTCCTCGAGGATGTCGACCTCAATGCCGGTCAGGATCCGGAACGGGGCCAGCCTGTCGTTGAGCCTGCTGATCAGGTCGAGCTGCGCGCTCAGTCGCTCCGCCGACAGCCCGTTGGCCACGGTGAGCCGGGGCGAGTGATCGGTCAGCGCGATCCACTCGTGGCCCAGGTTCCTGGCTGCCTCGGCCATCTCCAGCGGCGGGCTGCCACCGTCCGACCAGTCGGAGTGGGTGTGGCAGTCGCCGCGCAGCGCCGCGCGCAGCCCCGCCGGCTCGGCCCGCGGCGCTGCCGCCAGCAGCCGGGCCAGGTAGGCAGGCTGCTGCCCGGCCGCGGCCTCGGTGATCACTCCGGCGGTGGCCGGTCCTATCCCGGGCAGCTCAGCGAGCGTGCCAGCGGCGATCCGGCGGTCCAGCTCGCCCGGCGGCAGCTCGTCCGCCACCTGGGCGGCACGGCGGAACGCCCGGACCCGGTAGGTGGGCGCTCCGGCACGCTCCAGCTCGAACGCGACCTGCCGCAGCGCCTGTGCCGGGTCCACCCACCGCCCATGCCGAATCCATGCTGGCCTGGTCCATGCTGGCCAGCGTTACTTCACGCGCAGCTTCCTGGCGAGCTCGTCGCGGCCCATCTTCGACCGGCCGGGCAGGTCGCGCTTCTTGGCCATCTCATACAGCTCGGCGCGGGTCTTCGGCTTGGTGCCGCCGGTGCGCTTGCGCTGCGCCACGGCTGCGCCCTGCTTGCCGAGGTCGCTGCGGGTCTTGCCGGGCAGCTTCGTGATCGTCCGCTTCTTGCTGGCGGCCTTCTGCGCCGACTGCACGTTGCGCTTGGCCGCCCGGGTTTGCTTCGTGGTTGCCATGTTCTGCCCCTACCCGGGCCAGGCACCGGTTAGCCAGGAAAGCGCAGGTTAGCGGGATCGGCCTGGCGCAGCGGGCGCGTCAGCGAGCCGCCGCCTGCCGGACGAGGGTGCGGCCGAAGTCCCACATCAGGCCGCTGCCGCGGTGCGCCTCCGCCATCACGTCCGCGAAGGCGTCGCAGAACAGCTTCACCTCCGCCTCCCCGATGGTCAGCGGCGGCAGCAGCTTGATCACGTCCAGGTGGTCGGCGGCCACCTGGGTGAGGATGCGGTGCCGGTGGAACAAGGTGCCGACCACCATCTGCGCGAACAGGCCCCGCCGGGCCGCCTGCAGCATGTTCCAGCCGCCGCGCAGCCGCAGCGAGCGGGGCTTGCCGAACTCGAGCCCGACCATCAGTCCCCGCCCCCTGACCTCGGCCAGCAGCTCGTACTCGGACGCGAGGCCGGTCAGGGCCTCGCGCAGCGCCGCTCCGGTCCGCTCGGCGTTGCTGACCAGCTGCTCGTCCTCGATCACCGCGAGCGACGCCAGCCCGGCCGCCATGGCGGCCGCGTTGGAGCCGAACGTGGAGTCATGCGCGACCACCCGGTCCATCGAGGAGTAGACCTTGCGGAAGATCCAGTCCTTCGCCAGCGTCGCCCCCACCGGGATGAAGCCGCCGGACAGCGCCTTGGCGACGGTCACGATGTCGGGCTCGGCGCCGTCGTGCTGATAGCTGAAGAACCGGCCGGTCCGGCCGATGCCGGTCTGCACCTCGTCGCAGATGAGCAGCGCCCCGTGCGCGTGCAGCAGCTCACGGGCCGCGGGCAGGAATCCCGGCGGTGCCACGTGGACGCCCTTGCCCTGGACCGGCTCCACGATCAGGGCCGCCACGTCCCCCTTGGCCAGCTCCGCGGCGAGGGCGTCGGTGCTGCCCAGCGGGATGGCGGCGTCCGGCAGCAGCGGCCCGAAGCCACGCCGGAACTCCGCCGAGCCGTTGACCGACAGCGACCCCACGGTGAGACCGTGGTAGCCATGGCCGCAGTAGATGATCCGTGCCCGGCCGGTCGCGTACCTGGCGAACTTGAGCGCCGCCTCCACCGCCTCGGTGCCGCTGTTGCAGAAATAGGCCCGGTCCAGGCCGGGCGCCTGCGCCAGCAGCTTCTCCGCCAGCAGCCCGGGCAGCAGCCCGCAGTCGAACTGGACCATGTCGGCCAGCTCGGCGTCGAGCATGTCGTGCAGGGCGCGGCGGACCACCGGGTGATTGCGGCCCACCGCGAACACTCCGAAGCCGGACAGGAAGTCGGCGTAGCGGTTGCCGTCGGCGTCGTAGAGATAGGCGCCCTCGGCGCGCTCGTAGACCCGGTCGAAGCCGATCGCGTGCAGCATGCGGGGCAGCTGCGGGTTGAGATGAGAGGCGTGGAGCTGGTGACCCTGCCCTCGCCGGGCGGTGAGGAGGGCCGGCAGGTCGAATCCCATGTCTGCGGTTCCCGTACTGGTGGGCGAAACTCCTGGTGACGCACACCCTAACGGAGGCGGTCTCCGGGATGATGGCCGGTAGCGAGCTCTCGGCCGGGTCAGCTTCGGGCCGCCCGCCGGGACCGGTACGCCGCGACGTTGGTGCGGTTCGCGCAGGCGGTGCCGCAGAACCGCCGGGACCGGTTCTTGGACAGGTCCACGTGCAGGTGGTCGCAGTCGTCCGCGGCGCACCGGCGCAGCCGGTCCAGCTGCCCGGTCCGGATCACGTCGGCGAACGCCATCGCGGCCTCCACCGCCATCCGGTCAGCCAGCGGGGCGTCCGGCGGGGCGGCGTGCAGGTGATAGTCCCAGCTGTCGTGCTTGACCAGCTGCGGCAGCGCCTTCGACTCCCGTAGCAGGGTGTTGACGAGGTCGGCGGCGCCGTCCTCGGGCAGTTCCCACAGCTGTGCCAGCCGGGGCCGGAGCCGGCGGACCGCCGTCAGCTCCGCCTGGTCCCGGGTGCGTGTGCCGGTCCATCCCCAGCTCTCCGCGAACCGGTCCAGGGCGGCCTCGTCGGGCAGTGCCTCCTGGCCGCGCCCGGTGTTGATCAGGTCGGCGGCAGCGGCCAGCGCGACCTCGGTGTCATGGGCAAAAAGCACCTTGACTCCTTTCGCGCACTCCGGATAGTGTCACTCCTGTAAGTAATTTTTACCACTTACATGCCCGTGCCGACAGCCGTGCTGGCGGTCGTCCCGATACCCGTCCTGACAGGAGCGCCGGAGTGACCGCTGCACCGACCCCGTCCGCCCGCCGTCGCGCCAGCGGGACCGGGCTGGCCCTCGCCGCGGCGTCCGCGGCGTCCTTCGGCACATCCGGGACCTTCGCCTCGTCGCTGATCAGTGCCGGATGGAGCCCGGGCGCCGCCGTGCTCACCCGGGTCGCGGTCGCGGCCCTGCTGCTGACCGTCCCCGCCGCGGCGCAACTGCGGGGACGGTGGCGGCTGCTGCGCCGGGCGGCGGGCCGGGTCACGGTGTACGGGCTGGTGGCGGTGGCCGGATGCCAGCTGTTCTACTTCAACGCGATCCAGCGGATACCGATCGGCGTGGCACTGCTGCTGGAATACCTCGGGGCGGTGCTGGTGGTCGGGTGGCTGTGGCTGCGGCACGGGCAGCGGCCCCGGCGGCTGACCGTGGCGGGCGCGGTGACCGCGGTCGCCGGGCTGGGCCTGGTGCTGGACCTGACCGGGCCCGCCCGGATCGATCCGGTCGGCGTGATGTGGGGGCTGCTGGCCGCCGCCGGCCTGGCGATCTACTTCCTGCTCTCGGCACATGGCGGCGACCAGCCGGCCGGAAGCGCAGAGCCGGTGGCCGCGAGCGGGGAGAGCGCCCGGGACGGGGCGGAGGCCGGCGGCGGGGGCCCGCTGCCGCCGGTGGTCATGGCCTGGGCCGGGATGTGCGTGGGCGCCGCCGCGCTGGGCGCGGCGGCCGGTATCGGTGTGCTGCCGATGGCCGCCTCCGCCGCGGACGTCGCCTTTCTCGGCCATCGGGTCAGCTGGCTGGTGCCAGCGGCCGGGCTCTCGCTGGTAGCCGCCGTCATCGCCTACGTGACCGGCATCGGCGCCGCCCGGCGGCTCGGGGCCAAGGTCGCCTCGTTCATCGGAATGGCCGAGGTACTGTTCGCGATCGCGTTCGCGTGGCTGCTGCTGGGCCAGCTCCCGTCGGTCCTGCAGTTCGCGGGCGGCGGGCTCATCCTGGCCGGGGTCACCCTGGTCCGGGTGGACGAGCTGCGCGGCGCCCCGGTCGCGGTACCGGCCCCCCGGCCGGCGCCGGAACCGGGGCTCGCCCTGACCGGCCCGGGGGCTGGTCAGTCCGGCTCGCGGTGACCGCGCCGCGGGCCGAACCGGAGCCAGAGCAGCACCAGCACCACCGCGATCAGCAGCCACGGGAACATCGAGTGCGCCAGGGCTTCCCCGATCGCGGCCGTGACGAGGATGAGCAGGCCGAGGAACAGGATCCGGGCAATGCTGCGGTGCTGCTGGCGGGCCTGCCCGGGCGGCTCGTCTCCCGGCAGGTCGGCGAGCAGCCCGCTGAGGTCGCCGTGGGTCTTGGCCTTCATGGCCCGGTCGAGCCGCTCGTCGAACTCGGTCTGGTCGAGCCGGCCCTCCCCGTAGTGCTTGGACAGGCGGTCGGCGACGCTGGCGCGCTCGGCATCGGACACCCGCAGCTGCGGGTCGGGATGCCAGCCGCGGCGGCGGCGCCTGCTCCAGCTCTGGCTGCCGGGCGCGCTGGCAGGTGCTGTCATCTCGGTGAGACCTCCCCCTGGATTGCTGCCATGGCCGCGGCTACCGGGCCTGGCCCTGCTGGATGAACTGGCTGGCCACTGACTGCCCGGTCTCCTCGTCCGGGATGAGCAGCCAGCCGGCGAGGTAGAGGGGCAGTCCGGCCCCGCCCGCCAGCGCGAGCACGACGAAGACGATCCGGATGACGGTCGCGTCGACTCCGAGGTAGCGCGCGGCCCCCGCCGCGACGCCCGCTACCATCCGGCCCTCGCTGGGGCGGGACAGGGCCTGCGGCCCGGTGTGGTTACTGGCCTGCGGATTCACGGTCGTTGTTGCCATGACCCCAGGCTGCCGTGCCGGGCGCGGCGGGCACATCGGGAAGATCCCTGGTCCTTTCCCCGATATCGGGGCGCCGGTATCGGGGTTCGCCCGGATGGCGGCGGACGCGCCGGGTGACCGATGATGAATAGGTGGAGGAACGAACGAGGCAGCGGCAGCCGTCCTGGCAGTCGCCGCCGCAGCTGATGCGGGAGCCGTGGCCCGGCGCCGGGCGCCGCCGGTCCCGCCTCGCCTGGCTGGGGCGGCGGCCGCGGGCCGGCGGGCCGCTCCGGCGAGCGCAGGAGGGCCAGCTGGCGGGCGGGGTAGCGGCCGGCCTGGCCGCCCGGACCGGCCTGGACGTGCGGCTGGTGCGGACCGCGTTCGTGGCGGCTGCCCTCTTGACCGGGTTCGGGGCCGCGGCCTACGTGCTGGCCTGGCTGCTGATGCCGGCGGCCGGTGCGGACCGGACCATCGCCAGCCGGGCACTCAGGGACCGGCGCGGCATCGCGCTGGCCGCCGGCCTGGTAACGCTGCTGCTGGTGGTGCTGCTCATCGGCTCCGCGCTGGGCGCGAGCTGGCTCGGCACGCTGGCCTGGCCGCTGGTCATCACCATCGGCGGCGCCGCGCTGATCTGGCGGAACGCACCCGTCGAGGAGCAGGCGACGATCCATCAGCTGACCGAGCCGCTGCTGGGCCTGGCCGGGCCGCGGCGGCCGGCCTGGTTCGCGGCCCGGATCGTGCTGGCCGTGGTGCTGCTGGCGGCGGGCCTGGCCGAGCTGATGGCCGGGCACCCGACCCGGGCGGCGCTGCGGCCGCTGGCCGGGGTGGTGCTGGTGGTCGTCGCCGTCGCGGTGCTGTTCGGCCCGTGGTGGCTGCGCATCGCCCGGGACCTGGTGGCCGAGCGGCAGGCCCGGGTCCGGGCCGAGGAACGGGCTGACATCGCCGCCCGCGTTCACGACTCGGTGCTGCAGACCCTCGCCCTCATCCAGCGCCGGGCCGACCAGCCGCAGCAGGTCGTCCAGCTGGCCCGGGCGCAGGAACGGGAGCTGCGAAGCTGGCTGTTCGGGGGCCGGGCACCCGGGTCGCTGCCGGGTGAGGACCTGACCCTGGCCGCCGGCGTCCGGCTCATCCAGCAGGACGTGGAGGCCCAGCACGGGATCGCGGTGGAGGCGGTCACCGTCGGCGACTGCGAGCTCGACGACGATCTGCGCGCGCTGCTGGCCGCGGCCAGGGAGGCGACCGTCAACGCCGCCAAGTGGTCCGGTGCACCGGTCGTGTCACTGTTCGCGGAGGCCGAGCCCGCGCAGGTGGCCGTCTACGTCCGGGACCGCGGCCGCGGATTCGACCCGGCCGCGGTGCCCGCCGACCGGAAGGGGCTGGCCGAGTCGGTCCGCGCCCGGGTCACCAGGCGCGGGGGCTCGGCCGCCGTCCGCACCGCCCCCGGCGAGGGCACCGAGGTGTCGCTGACCATGCCGCGCCGGCCGCCCCGGCCCGGACCGGGCCGGCCGTGACCGGGCCCGCGCCGGCCGGCGGCCCGACGGTCTACCTCGTGGACGATCACGGGCT
>DASQSC010000159.1:0-3447 GCA_035642555.1 Streptosporangiaceae bacterium
AGTCGTCAGTGACAGGGAGGCGTGCGTGGCTGAACTCGACCGGGCCACCGCTGAGCGGTGGATCAGCCGCTGGGATGCCCAGCAGCAGCATGACATGCCGGACCGGGAGGAACGGTTCACCGCGCTCTTCGACGCGGTCGAAGCCGGCGCCGGGCGCCCCGACCCGCTCGTGCTTGACCTCGGCAGCGGGCCCGGGTCGCTCTCGGTCCGGCTGCTGGCACGGATACCGGCCGCCACCGTGGTGGCGATCGACACCGACCCGCTGCTGCTGGCCCTGGGCCGGGCGGCGCACGCCGGGCGGGCCGGTCTCCGGTTCGCCGACGCGGACCTGGGCCATCCGGGCTGGGCTGGCACGCTCGGGCTGGAGCGCCCGGCCGACGCCGCGGTGAGCACGACGGCACTGCACTGGCTGCCAGGCCCGGCGCTGCGCGCCATGTACGCGGAACTGGCCACGGTGCTGCGGCCGGGCGGCCTGCTGCTCAACGGCGATCACCTGGAAGAGGACGAGTCAGCGGTGCCGGTGCTGGCGCGGCTGGATCGCGCCCTGGTCGAGCAGGAGCACCGGCGGCGCGTCCGCGATGGTCAGCCCGACGACTGGAAGGGCTGGTGGGAAGCGGCCACCGTCGCGCCAGAGCTGGCTGGCCCGGCTGCCGCGCGGGCCCAGCGGCGCTGGTCCGAGGACCATCACGGCTCCGAGTCCGTCCTACTCGGCGAGCATGTCGCTGGCCTGCGCACGGCCGGGTTCGCCGAGGTCGGGACCATCTGGCAGCGCGGCGACAACCGCATCCTGTGCGCCGTGTCCGGCGGCTGAGCACATCCGGCGGCTGAGCACATCCGCGGCCCCGGCGGCTTAGCAGGCCCCGGACCCGCTCCCCGGGGCCCGCCTCCGAAGATGATCAAACGATTGGTGCAGTCAGGTGTCAATGCCGCTGACTTTAGCGGCGGGGTGGGCCGGCGCCGGCCGGCGCGACGATGGTGATCTTGTAGGTGATGTTGCCGGTGAGGCTGGCCCGGGCGTGGCGGCGTTTGGCGGTGCTGGTGCGCATCAGCCGCGGGTAGCCGCGGCGGCGGCGGGGCGGCAGCAGTTGGGTGAGGGCTTCGGCGCGGACGCCGGGGCTGGTGGCGGGGCTGGTGATGGCCCGGCGCAGGGCGCGCACGGTCACGGTGGCCGAGATCTGGCCGGGGTCAAGCCCGATGGCGGCGGCGGCCTCGGCCCGGGCGGTGTGGGTCAGCTGGCAGGCGCATAGCAGCCCCCAGATTTCCTGGGCGATGCCGGCGGGGTGCTGGGAGCGCAGGACCCGCCCGGCGCCGCGGATGACGGCTTTCATGTCCTTGTAGCTGTTTTCGATTTCCCATCGCTGGGCGTAGCAGGCGGCGATCGCGGCGGCGGGGGCGGCGCGGTGATCGAGCAGGGTCGTGATCAGCCGGTAGCGCTCGGTCCGGGGCTGGCCGCCGCCGGGGGCGATGGTGACATCAGACTCGATGACCCGCACCGCCAGCCCGGCAGGCGGGCCGGGCAGCGCGCGGCCGCGGTGACGGGCGGCGGCATGGGCGCGCCCGCTGGAGGGCGTGGCCAGTACCGACCGGTACGACCCGTCGCCGTAGCGCCCCAGGTCCGGTAACCACTGGCTGGACTTGGCGCGGATCAGCACATCAGCGCCGGTGGCGGCCAGGGCAGCCGCCACCGGGTAACCGCAGAAGTTCCGGTCGGCCAGCGCCAGCATCCCCGGCCGCAGTCCCCCGCGGGCCGCGATCTTGCGGGCCAGGTCCTGCTCGCTCGAGCGCGCCGCGCCCCTGCCCCTGAACACCGCATCCATCACGCCGCGGGTGCCGCAGGCGGCCAGCGTGACCAGCCGCACCTGCGGGTAGCCGCCGTCCCCGCCGCCGCCGTGCGGCGGCCCGAACGCGGCGATGTTCGCCGCCGTGTGCGGCACATCCAGCATGGTCCCATCCAGCGCCGCCACCAGCCGCCCGAACGCCCAGGCACCGGGGGTATCCCCCGCGGCCAGCGGCCCGGCCAGCCGGGCAAACAACAACCGCAGCGGCCCCGGGCCCGCCCGCCGCCGCGCCCGCGCCAGCGCGGCCGTCCCCGGCACCCGCCACCCCCCGCCGCCGGCCAGCGGCCCCAGCCAGCCCGCCAGCTTGCGCGCCACCTCCGGATACCCCTCCCCCGAAAACAGGCAGCAGCCCAGCACGAACACCACCACCGCCACCGCCGGCAGCAGCCGCCGGCGCCGCTCCCGGGCGCCCGCAGCGCTGACCGCCTCCTCGATCAGCCCCAGCGGGAAACTGGCATCACCATCGGCAGCAATGGCACCATGGGCGGGCAACGAAGCTCCTCGGCACGGACGAATGATCTTGGCAGACCACAGTCCTACCAGGAGCTTCGTTGCACTTCAGGCCAGACGCCCCCGTTAAGTCAGCGGCATTGAGTCAGGTGTGAACCAATCGTTTGATCATAAAGCGGAGCCCTGGTTCCAGGGCTGTAACGGTGCCTCAGTCCCGGCCTCGCTCCGGGCGGAGGAAGGCCCGCCCTGAGCTTCGGGGGCCAGCGGTAGCGTGACCCGGAACGTGGCGCCCCGCCCCGGCGAAGTCTCGACCGAGACCATGCCGTCGTGGGCGGCGACCAGGGCCGCGACGATCGCGAGCCCCAGCCCGGTGCCGCCGCGCTTGCGGGTACGGGCCTGGTCGGCCCGGTAGAAGCGCTCGAACACCCGCCGGGCCTGCTCGCCGCTCATGCCCGGCCCCTCGTCGGCGACCTCGAGCACGGCGGCGGGGCACGGCCGGGGCGGCGCGGCCGGGCCGTCCGTGCCCGGGGCCGGCGCCAGCAGCCCAGGCCTGAGCCGGACGTGGATCGGGGTGCCGCCGGGCGCATGCGTGAGCGCATTGGACATCAGGTTGCTGATCACCTGACGCAGCCGCGCCTCGTCGCCGAGCACCAGGAATGCCGGTCCGGATCCGACCTCCAGGTCAACCGAACGGTCGGGCGCGATCATGCGGGCGTCCTGGACCGCATCCGCGGCCAGCGTCAGCAGGTCCACCAGCCGGTGCTCAATCGGCCGCTGCTGGTCCAGCCGGGCGAGCAGCAGCAGCTCCTCCACCAGTGCCCCCATCCGGGCGGATTCCTGCTCCACCCGGTCCATGATCCGGTCCAGGCCGGCGTCGGCCAGGTCATCACCCGCCGGTGGCTGCCCGGGCTGCGGCGCCGGTCCCGGGGCCCCGTCCGGCAGCTCTCCCCGCCCGGCGGCCGCGCCGTTCCCCGCGCCGCCGCGCTGGCGGTAGTACTCGGCGTAGCCGCGGATGGCTGTCAGCGGGGTGCGCAGCTCGTGACTCGCGTCCGCGATGAACTGGCGCATCCGCTCCTCGGACTGCCGGGCGGCCGCCTCCGACCGGGCCCGGGCGTGGAAGGCGGCCTCGATCTGGGACAGCATCGTGTTGAGCGAACGG
>DASQSC010000160.1:0-2028 GCA_035642555.1 Streptosporangiaceae bacterium
TGCTGGAGGACGCGGCGGCGACCGCGGCGGGGCTGTTCGCGATCATCTTGATGTTCGGCCCGGTGTCCGGCGGTCATTTCAACCCGGTCGTCTCGTTCGCCGATGCCGCGTTCGGCGGGCTGCGGTGGCGGGACGCGGCCGCCTACCTGCCGGCTCAGGTGGCGGGCTGCATCGCCGGGGCGGTCGCGGCCAACCTGATGTTCGCCCGCGCGGCCGTGTCGGTATCGGCGAAGGGCCGGGCGTCGGGGCCGCACTTCCTGTCGGAGGTGATCGCCACCGCCGGGCTGATCCTGGTGATCTTCGCCCTGGTGCGCTCCGGCCGGGTGCGCAGCGCCCCGGCGGCGGTGGGCGCCTACATCGGGGCGGCGTACTTCTTCACCTCCTCGACGAGCTTCGCCAACCCGGCGATCACGGTGGGGCGGATGTTCTCCAACACGTTCGCTGGCATCGCCCCGGCGTCGGCGCCGCTGTTCATCGCCGCGCAGGTGGCCGGCGGCGTGGCGGCGGTGGGGCTGGTGCGGGCGCTGTACCCGCGCCTCACCGGAGCCGAGGCCGCCGGGATCATCGTCCCCCGCGCCGCGGGCGAGACGGCCCGCCGCGCCGGCGGCGCCCCCGGGAACGGCCCGGGGCAGGCCGGAGCCGGTGACGGCGCGCAGGCACGTTCCGGTCCGGTGCGGGGACGTCCTTAGCGGAACGGGGATAGCACGTGCATCTGGTAGCGGTCGGCGGGAGCGACGCCGGGATCAGCGCCGCTTTGCGGGCCTGCGAGCTGGACCCCGGCGCTGAGGTGACCGTGGTGGTCGCCGACGAGTACCCGAACTTCTCGATCTGCGGCATCCCCTACTACGTCTCCGGCGACGTGACCCACTGGCGCAACCTCGCCCACCGCACCGCGGCGGACCTCGCGGCGGCCGGGATGAGGCTGCGGCTGGACACGATTGCCCGCCGCGTCGATGTGCCCGGCCGCAAGCTGCTGGTCACCGGGCCCGGCGGCGGCGAGGAGCTGCTGGCCTACGACAAGCTGGTCATCGGCACCGGGGCGGTCCCGGTGCGGCCGCCGATCATCGGCCTGGCCGGGCCGGACCCGCTCGGCCCGGCCGACGGGGTGCACCTGCTGCACTCGATGGGCGACACGTTCGCGGTGATGCGCACCCTGGAGCAGGCCGCCCCCGCCAGCGGGGTCATCGTCGGCGGCGGGTACATCGGCCTGGAAATGGCCGAGGCCCTGACCGCCAGAGGGCTGGCGGTCACCCAGCTTGAGCAGCTGCCCGAGGTGCTGCCCACCGTGGACCCCGAGCTGGGCGCCCTCGTCCACGCCGAACTGCGGGCGCACGGGGTGCAGGTGCAGGCCGGCACCATGGTCACGTCGATCTCCCGGGCCGCGGCGGGTGAGCCCGGCCGGCTGCGGGTGGAGGCCGTCAGCGGCGGCGACGAGCCGGTCGCGGCGCTGGCCGACATGGTGCTGGTCGTGACGGGAGTGGGACCGGAAACCGGGCTGGCGGCCGCGGCCGGGGCCAGGCTGGGGACGCGCGGCGCGATCGTGGTGGACCGGCAGATGCGAACCGGGATCCCGGACGTGTACGCGGCCGGGGACTGCGTCGTCACCCACCACCGGCTGCTGGGCGAGACCTACCTGCCGCTGGGCACCACGGCGCACAAGCAGGGCCGGGTGGCCGGGGAGAACGCGCTGGGCGGCAGCCGGGAGTTCGCCGGGAGCCTCGGCACCCAGGTGGTCAAGGTGTTCGAGCAGGCGGTCGCCCGCACCGGGCTGCGCGGCCACGAGGCCGCCGCGGCCGGGTTCGACCCGGTCACGGTCGGGTCCGGGGCGGATGACCACAAGGCCTACTACCCGGGCAGCCACCGCATCGCGATGCGCATCACGGGGGACCGGCGGACCGGGCGGCTGCTCGGGCTGCAGCTGTTCGGGCACCGGCACGCCGAGGTCGCCAAGCGGATCGACATCGCCGCCGCCGCCATCTTCAACGAGATGACCGTCGACGCCGTCAGCGACCTCGATCTCTCCTACAC
>DASQSC010000161.1:0-2114 GCA_035642555.1 Streptosporangiaceae bacterium
GCGCGGCGGCAACTTCGACGGCGTGGTGCTGCCCAGCGCGGCGCCGGCCGGCCTGTCCCCCGCCGAGATGCAGGCGCTGGCCCGGTACGAGAGCCGGTTCCGGGTCCGCCAGGTGGACGCCTACGTCCCGCCCTCGGGGGCCGTGGGCCTCAACCCGCCCGACTACAGCGGCGCGATCGGGGGCGTGCCGGTGACCCTCACCAGTGCCGCCAAGGCCGCGGGCTTCGGTTACCTCAAAGGATCGTTCACCGTCACCAAGCCCACCACCGGCTACCCGCCATACGGCTACATCGCCCGCCCGCTCGCCGGTTCCCCTTTCACGCCGGTGCTGACCGCGAAGGTCCCCGGCACGTCCACCACCGGCACGCTGGCCGGGGTGTACACCACCGGCCGGCAGCAGGAGCTCGAGTTCAGCCTCACGCTCTCCTATTACCAGCCGGAGTTCCGGTACCTGGGGCCCGGCATCGTGGACTGGCTCACCCGCGGCGTGCACCTCGGGTACTGGCGCAACTACTTCACCGTCGACTACGACGACATCTTCAACGCCGACGCGCAGTGGAGCACGAAGGGCCACTGCGATCCGGTCGGCGGCGCGACGGGCGATGCCGGCGGCGCCGGCGCCTGCCCGGCCGGCACTCCCGCGACCGCGCCGATCCGGATGAACCCTTCCGACGTGACCTATGCGGTCAACTGGGAGCGCCAGCACCACTTCACGATCGAGTGGCTGTTCAACGGCGGGCCGTCGGCCCGGTTCCTGGTGCACGGGGTGGACCCGCTGCTGGCCGCGATGAAGCCGGTCGCCAAGGACTTCTGGTGGGTCAACCACACCTATAACCACGCCTACCTCGGCTGTGCCCAGAACTTCGCCGTCAGCCCGTGGCAGTGCAAGAAGTCCGGCGGGCAGTACATCTGGGCCAGCGAGGCCCTGATCAACAGCGAGACCGTGGACAACCTCACGTGGGCCAGGCGCAACGGCATCCCGGCCGACCCGCGCGAGCTGGCCACCGGCGAGTACTCCGGGCTGCGGTTCCGGCCCCAGCAGCCGGTGGACAACCCCAACCTGATCAAGGCGATCAACGCGGACCACATCAAATGGATCGCGCTGGACGCGTCCCGCGACCCCAGCCTGCGGCCGGTCGGTGGCGCGCTCGGGGTGCCCCGGTACCCGATCAACGTGGGCTACGACGCGGACACGGTGGCCGAGGAGGTCAGCGAGTACAACTGGATCTACACCGCCAAGGCCGACGGCGGCAGCGGGCTCTGCCAGACCCTGAAGAAGACGACCTGCATCAAGCCGCTGGACCCGCGCACCGGCTGGCAGTCGTACATCCTCCCGGCGCAGGTCCAGAACGTCCTCGCGAAGGTGCTGGCGAACGACCCGCGGCCGTTCTTCATGCACCAGTCCAACCTGACCGCCGGCCGGCTCGGCTACCCGGTGATGAACGGCGTCCTCTCCGCCTACCGGAGCGTGTACGCCGCCAGCGCGCCGATCGTCAACCAGCCGCTCTGGGGCGCCGGCAAGGCGCTGCAGGCGCAGCAGCAGTGGGCGAACGCGCTGCGCTCCGGCGCCGTGTCCGCCTGGGTCGAGGGCGGCACGCTCACCATCTCCGGCCCGGCCGGGACCGCGGTGCCGGTCACGCTGGCCGGGAACCCGCGGATCGGGCACTCGGCGGTCGGCAGCTCGTGGGGCGGCGACCGGTCCGGCCACCCGGTGCTCGGCTCCAAGCCGCTGCGGATCACGCTCGGCTCAGCTCCCTACCCGGCCACGGCAGGAGGCAGCTCATGAGGGTGGCGCTCACCGCCGAGGGCACCTACCCCCACCAGCCAGGCGGCGTCAGCGTCTGGTGCGACCAGCTCATCCGCGGGCTGCCGGACCAGGAGTTCGTGCTGGTCCCGCTGGTGGCCACCGGCGCCGAGCCGCTGCGGTGGCGGCTGCCGGCGAACGTCTCGGCCATGCACACGATCCCGCTGTGGAGCAGCTCGCCGCCGGGGCCGGCCAGCGCCAGGCTGGCCCGGCCCCGGGCGGGCGCCATGGTGCAGGAGCTGATCGACATCCTGCTGGCCCCGCCCGCGCAGGCGCAGGACCGGTTCGCCGCGCTGCTGCGCGCGATGGC
>DASQSC010000162.1:0-3079 GCA_035642555.1 Streptosporangiaceae bacterium
GCGGCCCTGGTGCACCGGAACGTGCCCGTCAGGGTCACATCGAGCACCCGGTGCCACTGCTCGTCCGTCATGTCGGGCACCGAGCTGGTCCCGCCCAGGCCCGCGTTGTTGATCAGCACGTCGATCCGCCCGAACTGCCGCACCGAGCCCGCGATCAGCTCACCGACCTGCCCTTCGTCGGTCACGTCGCAGGGGCAGGCCCAGACCCGCCCTTCGTGCGCCCCGGCCAGCTCGTCGCGGACCGCGGCGAGCCGCCGCTCGTGCTGGTCGCTGATGACGACCTGCGCGCCCTCGGCCAGGCAGCGCCGGACCGCGGCCGACCCGATCCCGGTGCCGGCCGCGGCGGTGACCACGACCACCTTGCCGGCCAGCAGGTCGCGCCCGGTGGGCGGAAGGGGAACGCGGGCCGGCCCGGGCGACGGGCCGGGATCGGGGGCCGGGGCGGGACCTGGCGCCGGGCCGGGACCTGGCGCCGGGCCGGGGGGCGGGGCGGTCACGACCGGGCCTGCCGCGGCAGGCCGAGCGCCCGCTCGGCGACGATCGTGCGCTGGATCTCATCCGACCCGCCGTAGATGGTGTCGGCCCGGCTGAACAGGTACAGCCGCTGCCAGTCGCTGAGGTCGTAGGGCTCGCCGCGGGCCAGCATCGACGGGGCGCCCAGCACGTCCATGGCCAGCTCCCCGAGCGCCCGGTGCCAGCGCGACCACAGCAGCTTCATGACCGAAGCCTCGGCCCCGGTCACCGTGCCCTCCGCCAGCGACCGCAGCGCGTGCGCGCGCATCACCTCCAGCCCGATCCAGGCCCGGGCGAGCCGGTCGCGCAACAGCGGATCGGCGGCGGCGCCGGTGCGCCGTGCCTCGGCCGCCAGCCGGTCGAACTCCCGCCGGAACCCGATCTGCTGGCCCAGCGTGGCCGCTCCCCGCTCGAAGCCCAGCGTGGCCCGGGCGACCCGCCACCCGTCACCCGGCTCACCGACCACGAGGCCGGCGCGGGTGCGCGCGCCGTCGAAAAACACCTCGTTGAACTCGGAGGTGCCGGTGAGCTGCCGGATGGGCCGGACCGTCACGCCCGGCTGGCGCATCGGGACCAGCAGGTAGGACAGGCCCGCGCTGCGCCGGGAACCGGGCTCGGTGCGCGCCAGCACGAAGCACCAGTCGGCGACGTGGGCGAGCGAGGTCCACACCTTCTGCCCGGTGATCACCCACTCCCCGCCCGCCTCCCCATCCCCCTTCTCCAGGACCGCGGTGGTGGACACCGAGGCCAGGTCCGAGCCGGCCCCGGGCTCGGAATAGCCCTGGCACCACAGTTCCTCCACCGCCGCGATCTTCGGCAGGAACCGGCGCTGCTGCTCCGGGGTGCCGAACTCGATCAGCGTCGGCCCGAGCAGTTCCTCCCCCACGTAGCCGACCCGGGCCGGCGCCCCGCTGCGCGCGTACTCCTCGTAGAAGATGACCTGCTGCGCCAGGCTCGCGCCGCGGCCGCCGTGCTCGGGGGGCCAGCCCAGGCAGGTCCAGCCGGCCGCCGCCAGGTGCCGGTTCCAGGCCAGCCGCTCCAGGTGGGCCTCATGCTCGCGGCCGGGCCCGCCGGCGCCGCGGAGGGCGGCGAAGGGGCCGGTGAGGTTGGCCACCAGCCACCCGGCGACCTGGCCGCGGAACTCCTCGTCCTCCGAGCTGAGCCGCAACCCGCCTCCCGGGCATGTCCTGCGCCGACGGTGCTGGCCAGCAACGGCCCCGCGCGCGTAGGCTCAGCCTACCAAGCATTTGCTTGTTTTCGGGAGGTGCCGTGCAGCTCACGATCCCGGCCGCGCTGCAGTACGCGGCCAGGGAGTTCGGGGACGCGGAGGCCCTGGCCGAGCCGGGCGGGCCCCGGCTGTCCTACCGTGAGCTGGCCGGGCAGACGGCCGTGGTGGCACGGGCGCTGATCGCCGAGGGCGTCCGGACCGGCGACCGGGTGGCGATCTGGTCGCCCAACACCTATCACTGGGTGCTCGGCGCGCTCGGCACGCTCACCGCGGGCGCGGTGCTGGTCCCGGTCAGCACCCGGTTCACCGGCCCGGAAGCGCTGGACGTGATCAGCCGCGCCCAGGCCCGGGCGCTGCTGGTGGCCGGGCCGTTCCTTGGGACCGACCGGCTGGCGGCCCTGCGCGCCGCGGCCGCGGGCAAGGACCTGGATCCAGACCGGGCTGGCTCACCGCAATGCGGCCTCACCAGCCTCAGCACCGTCGTGCGGATCCCGGTCGAGGCTGGCACCGGGCCGGCCGAGGGCACTCTCAGCTGGGACGAGTTCCTGGCCCGGGCCACCGCAGTGCCGGCCCGCGCCGGGACCAAGCGCGCCGGCGCGATCCGCCCGGACCACGTCAGCGACATCCTGTTCACCTCCGGCACCACCGGGCGGAGCAAGGGCGCGATGAGCGCCCACCGGCAGGCGATGGCGGTGGCCCGGGCCTGGGCCGAGTGCGGCCGCCTCTCGCCCGGTGACCGCTACCTGGTGGTCAATCCGTTCTTCCACAGCTTCGGCTACAAGGCGGGCATCCTGGCCTGCCTGGCCAGCGGGGCCGCCCTGGTGCCGCAGCTGGTGTACGACGCCGAGCAGGCGATGGACCTGGTGGAGGCCGAGCGGATCACGGTCTTCCCCGGCCCGCCCACCATCTACCAGACGATCCTCGACCACCCGGGCCGGGCGGCCCGGGACCTGTCCAGCCTGCGGCTGGCGGTCACCGGCGCGGCGACCGTCCCGGTCGCACTGGTGGAACGGATGCGGGCCGAGCTGAGCTTCGAGACCGTGCTCACCGCCTACGGCCTGACCGAGGCGGTGGTGGCGACGATGTGCCGGCCGGGCGACGACCCGAAGCTGGTGGCGGGAACCTCCGGCCGTGCCACCGCGGACTTCGAGATCCGGATCGCAGGCCCGGACGGGCAGGACGGGCGGGACGGCCAGCCCGGCGAGATCCTGCTGCGCGGGCCGAACGTCATGCTCGGCTACGCCGGCGACCGGGCGGCGACCGCGGCCGCCATCGATCCTGATGGCTGGCTGCACACCGGCGACATCGGCCGCCTCGACCCCGGCGGCAACCTGGTCA
>DASQSC010000163.1:0-2038 GCA_035642555.1 Streptosporangiaceae bacterium
CTGCGGCCGGCCCGGTGGCGGAACGGGGGACCGTCCTCCCCGGGAGGCGCCGCCGGGCGCGGCCCGGCGCTGCTGCTGCCGCTGGCGGCCGCGGTCCCGGCCGCTGGCGGCATCGGCGCGATCGCCTGGGTGGCGATCAAGGTCGGCCTGTTCTCCTACGGCGGCGGGTTCGTGATCATCCCGCTGATGCAGCACGACGCGGTGCACACCTACCACTGGCTCACCGCGTCCCAGTTCCTCACCGCCGTCGCGCTCGGCCAGATCACCCCCGGCCCGGTGGTGCAGACGGTCGCGGTGGTGGGTTACGCCGCGGCCGGCATTGGCGGCGGGATCCTCGCGTCGGCGATCGCGTTCGCGCCGTCGTTCGGGTTCGTGCTCGGCGGCGGCCGGTACTTCGGCCGGCTCCGCAGCAGCGCCGCGGTGCAGGCGTTCCTCACCGGCGCCGGCCCGGCCGCGATCGGGGCCATCGCCGGGGCGGCCGTCCCGCTCGGGCTGTCCCTGCAGCACCTGTGGCAGGCGGGAGTGCTGGCGGCCGCCGCGGCATGGCTGATCGGGCTGCGGCGCGGGGTGGTCAGCGGCATCGCCGGCGCCGCCGCGGCGGGAGTCCTCGTCTGGCTGGCGGGCGGGCCGGTCGGCTGAGGTGCGATGCTGGGCGTATGCCTGCGGAAGCACAGTTCCTGCCGGGGCTCGGCGGCAGCGGCTACGGCGACGTGTTGTGGCGGCCAGAAGCCGACCTGGCCGATCGTGCGCGGATCAGCGGCTACCGGCGGTGGCTGGCCGCCGAGCGGGGGGTCGCTACCCCCGGCAGCCCCGGCCACGGCTACCCGGCGCTGTGGCGGTGGTCGGTGACCGACCCGGCCGGCTTCTGGGACTCGCTGTGGGACTACTTCGGCGTGCTGGGCGAGCGCGGCGGCGGGCCGGTGCTGACCGGCGGCCCGATGCCGGACGTGACCTGGTTCGAGGGCGCGACCCTGAACTACGCGCGGAACGCGCTGCGGGCCGGGCAGGCCGACCCGGCCCGGCTGGCCGTGATCGCCAGGGACGAGGACGGCGGGCAGCTCACCCTCAGCTACGGCCAGCTGGCCGCCGAGGTGGCGCGGGTGCGGTCGGGCCTGCAGGCGCTCGGCGTCGGCACCGGCGACCGGGTCGCCGCGTTCCTGCCGAACGTGCCGGAGGCGCTGATCGGCCTGCTCGCCGCCGCCAGCCTGGGCGCGGTGTGGTCCTCCTGCTCGCCGGACTTCGGCGCCCGGAGCGTGATCGACCGCTTCGCCCAGATCGCCCCCAAGGTGCTGCTGGCCAGCGCCAGGTACCGGTACGGCGGCAAGGAGTTCGACCGGCGCGAGGCGCTGGCCGAGATCGTCGCCGCGCTGCCCAGCCTGTCGGCCGTGATCATGACGGGGGACGCGGAGGACGCGCCGCCCCGGCCCGGTGTTACCGCGCTGTCGCTGCGGTCGCTGCCGGTCACGCCGCGACCCCTCGAGTTCACCGAGGTCCCGTTCGGCCACCCGCTATGGGTGCTGTACTCGTCCGGCACCACCGGCCTGCCCAAAGCGATCGTGCACGGGCACGGCGGCATCGTCCTCGAGCACCTCAAGGCGCTCGGGTTCCACCAGGACATCGGGGCCGGGGACGTGTTCTTCTGGTACACCACCACCGGCTGGATGATGTGGAACTACCTGGCCGGCGGGCTGCTGGCGGGGTCGACGGTGGTGCTGTACGACGGCAGCGCGACCTATCCGGGGACCGGGGCGCTGTGGCAGCTCGCCGAGGCGGCCGGCGTCACCTACTTCGGCACCAGCGCCCCCTATCTGATGGCCTGCGCCAAGTCCGGGCTGGCGCCCGGCACCCAGCTGGACCTGTCCCGGCTGCGCGGCATCGGCTCCACCGGCTCCCCGCTCCCGCCGGAGGGGTTCCGCTGGGTGTACCAGGGGATCGGGTCCTGGCCGCAGCTCGGGTCGTTCTCCGGCGGGACCGACCTGTGCACCGGGTTCGTGGGGCCCTGCCCGCTGCTGCCGGTCCGGTCCGGGATCATCGCCGC
>DASQSC010000164.1:0-3896 GCA_035642555.1 Streptosporangiaceae bacterium
CGGTCACCCCAACGGGCGGCCGGCCCGCCGGGGGATGCTGGTCGCGCTGGAGGGCGGCGAGGGCGCCGGCAAGAGCACGCAGGCCAGGAGGCTCGCGATCCGGCTCCGGGAGCAGGGCTACGACGTCATCACCACCCAGGAGCCGGGCGCGACCAAGATGGGCATGCGGCTGCGCGCGCTGCTGCTCGACACGGCGCACGCGGGGATGTCGCCCCGGGCCGAGGCGCTCATGTACGCGGCCGACCGGGCCGAGCACGTGGCACAGGTGATCGGCCCGGCGCTGGACCGGGGCGCGGTGGTGATCACCGACCGGTTTGCCGATTCCTCCATCGCCTACCAGGGGCACGGGCGCAGGCAGCGGGTGCCGGAGGTGGCGACGCTGAACCGGTGGGCCACCGGCGGGCTGGACCCTGACCTGACGATCCTGCTCGACCTGCCGGCCGCCGAGGGCCTGAACCGGCGCTCGCCGTCCGCTGACCGGCTGGAGGCCGAGCCGGTGGAGTTCCATGAGCGGGTCCGGCAGGGGTTCCTGACCCAGGCGGCCCGGGACCCGGGCCGGTACCTGGTGCTCGACGCCACGGCTCCGCCCGAGGAGCTGCACCGGGCGATCATGCGCCGGCTGCAGGACATGCTGCCCGACCCGGTTCCCCCTGCTGCCGAGGACAACACCGGCAGTTTCCCTGCCATCACCGAATAGGGTGTGCCCGCTATGACGGAGGGCGCGGCCGTGGCGGCATTGCCGCCCGTGTTCGGGGAGCTGGTCGGCCAGGACGCCGTGGCAGCCGAGCTGGCCGCGGCGGCCGCCACGGCCGCCGCCGTGCTGCGCGGCGAGCAGGTGACCGGGATGAGCCACGCCTGGCTGCTGACCGGGCCGCCCGGCTCGGGCCGGTCGGTCGCGGCCCGCGCGTTCGCCGCGGCACTGCTGTGCCCGTCCGGCGGCTGCGGCGAGTGCCCGTCCTGTCATCAGGTCAGCGCTGGCACCCACGCCGACCTGCTGCTGGTGCGGCCGGAGGGCCTGTCCTACGGGGTCAGGCAGACCCGGAGCCTGGTGCTGCGGGCGGCCGAGGCGCCGTCCGGCGGGCGGTGGCAGGTGGTGCTGTTCGAGGACGCCGACCGGGCGACCGAGCAGGCGGCCAACGCCCTGCTGAAGGCCATCGAGGAGCCAGCGCCGCGGACGATCTGGCTGCTGTGCGCCCCCTCGCCGGAAGACCTGGTGACCACCATCAGGTCCCGGTGCCGGCTCGTCACGCTGCGGATCCCGGCGCCGGCGGCGGTCGCCGGGGTGCTGGAGCGGCGCGACGGCGTCCCGCCCGAGCGGGCGCTGGCCGCGGCCCGGGCCGCGCAGGGGCACATCGGCCGGGCGCGGCGGCTCGCCACCGACGAGGAGGCGGCCCGGCGGCGGGACGAGGTGCTCGCCGTCCCCGCCCGGCTGACCGGGGTCGGCGCGGCGCTGGCCGCCGCCGCTGACCTGGTCAAGGCCGCCGAGAGCGAGGCCGCTGCCATCACCACCGAACTCGATGAGCCGGAACGGGATGCCATGCGGCGGGCGTTCGGCGAGGGCTCGACCGGCAAGGGCGTGGCCAGGGCGCTGCGGGGATCGGCCGGTGCCCTCCGGGAACTGGAGGACCGGCAGAAGTCCCGGGCCACCCGGCTCAAGCGGGACGCGCTCGACCGGGCCCTGCTCGATCTCGCCTCGTTCTACCGGGACGTGCTCGCGGTGCAGGTCGGCGCGGAGGCCGACCTGGCCAGTGCCGGGCACGAGCGGGACGTGTCCGCGATCGCCGGGGCATCGGCGCCGGAGACGACCGTGCGGCGGATCGGGGCGGTCATGGCGTGCCGGGAACGGCTGGAGCTCAACGTAGCCCCGCTGCTCGCGGTGGAGGAGATGACCCTGGCCCTGGCCAGGTAGGAGGCCGGCCTGGCGGGCGGGGCCGGGGCGGACGGCATCCGTTCCAAAAGGTCAGGGTTTACGCTGAACCGGTGGGCATGATGATGGCTGTCAGTTTCGAGCGGTACGGGCGCTTGTATTACCTGGACCCCGGGCCGCATTCGCCTGCGGTCGGAGCCAAGGTGCTCGTCCCCACCGACTCCGGGCCTGAGGTGGCCGAGTGCGTGTGGGCGCCGCAATGGGTCAGTGAGGACGTCGAGGGCCTGCCGGTGTGCGAGGGGATCGCGACCGACGAGCACCTCGCCCGGGACGAGGAGAACCGCGCCCGGCGGGCGCAGGCGCGGGTGACCGCCCGCCGGATGGTGCGCGAGCACGAGCTGCCGATGAAGGTGGTCGGGGTCGACTACACCGACAGCCCGCCGGTGTTCACGGTGTACTTCAGCGCGCCGCACCGGGTGGACTTCCGGGCGCTGGTCCGGAGCCTGGCCGGGCGGCTGAACGCGCGGGTCGAGCTGCGGCAGATCGGGCCGCGGGACGAGGCCAGGCTGCAGGGCGGGATCGGGCCGTGCGGGCGCGACCTGTGCTGCGCCACGTTCCTCAAGGACTTCGAGCCGGTGTCGGTCCGGATGGCCAAGGACCAGGACCTGCCGGTCAACCCGCTCCGGATCGCCGGGGCGTGCGGGCGGCTGATGTGCTGCCTCAAGTACGAACATCCGCTTTACCAGGAGTTCCGCGCCGACACGCCCGGGGTAGGCGAGCAGGTGGAGACCCCGGCGGGCCCGGGGGTCGTCACCGGCCATAACGTGCCCGGCGAGAAGGTGGTCGTGAAGCTCACAGCGGACGGCCGGAAATGCGCGTGCACGAAGGCAAGCGTGTGCGGTTCCCGGAAGGCATACGAGGCCACTTACGGCGAGGGCCAGCCGGCTGGCGGCGGGCCCGGCCCGGCCGGTGCTGACGCCGGTTCCGGGCCGCCGGCCGTTTCCGGGCCGCCGGCCGGTTCCGGGGAGGCTGAGAGCGGGGCGGTCTGGGGGGGTCGTCCCCCCGGGCCAGCACAGAGCGCGGGCGAGCGGGCAGGTGAAGCTCCCGGGGCACGGCCGGGCTGGTCGCGGGGCAAGCGCACCCGGCGGCGTGGCGGGCCTGGGGCGGCTGGCGGTCCTGGTACGGCGGGGGGCGGGGCCGCCTGGTGAGGTATCCGGTTGCCGGCCGTCGGGGGACGTTCGTGGCGGGGTCGCTGCTGGCAGCGGTCGCCCTGCTGGCGGGCTGCAGCAGCGGCGGGCCCGGGTCGCCGGGCGCCGCTGGCCAGCCTGGTTCCGGCCGGGGAGGCTCGCAGGGCATGCCGCCCGCTTCCGGCACCGGCAGCGGGCCGGCCACGCTGGCCGGTTATTACGCCCAGAAGCTCCACTGGCAGCCGTGCCACCGCAGGTTCCAGTGCGCCCGGCTGCTGGTGCCGTTCGACTACCAGCGGCCCGGCTGGCGGCGGTTCTCGCTGCCGGTGATCCGGCTCCCCGCCAGCGATCCGCAGCACCGGATCGGGTCGCTGGTGGTCAACCCGGGCGGTCCGGGCGGGTCCGGGATCTCGTACGCGCTCCAGCCCGCCAGCGTGGCCAGCGCGGCGGTGCGGGCCCGGTTCGACCTGGTGGGCTTCGACCCGCGCGGGGTCGCCGGCAGCGTCCCGGCGCTGCGGTGCATGTCCGACCAGCAGCTCGACAAGTATCTGGCGACCAGCGACACCCCGACCTCTCCGGCGCAGCTGGCGACGATCGTGTCGGAGAGCAAGCTGTTCGCGCACGACTGCCAGCTCCGGTCGGGGCCGCTGCTGCGCTACGTCGGCACCGACAACGCCGCCCGCGACATGGACGTGCTGCGGGCGGCCCTCGGCGACCGCAAGCTCACCTACCTCGGCAAGTCCTACGGCACCTATCTCGGCGCCTGGTACGCGCAGCTGTTCCCGCACCGGGTCCGGGCGCTGGTGCTGGACGGGGCGGTGGACCCGCACGAGTCGGCGCTG
>DASQSC010000165.1:0-9474 GCA_035642555.1 Streptosporangiaceae bacterium
CCGGCCACCTCGGCGGCGAAGCTGCCGGTGGCGTACTGGCTCAGCCACAGCCCGTCCGGGCCGGCCGCCGCCAGGTAGTGCGGCAGGCTGGCGATCAGCCGCATGATGTTCGGCGGGCAGCAGGCGCATCGCATCCACGGCTTGCGGCCGGCGCTCTGGTCCCCGGCCGCGCCCGCCGACCCGGCCCGCACCTGCAGCGGGTTCACGTACAGGTAGCCGAGGCCGTCCAGCGACACCCCGGCCAGGAAGCCGTTGTAGAGGGTGCGCTCGAGCAGGTCCGCGTACCTGGCCTGGCCGGTGATCAGCAGCAGCCGCCAGCTCGCCATGATCGAGGCGATCGCCGCGCAGGTCTCGCAGTAGGCACGCTCGGGCGGCAGCTCGTAGGGGTCGCCGAACGATTCGTCGGTGTGGTGCGCCCCGACCCCGCCGGTGAGGTAGGCGCGGGTGGCGGCCATGTCCTCCCAGAGCCGGACCACCGCGGGCAGCAGTTCCTCGTCGCCGGTCTCGGCGTACACGTCGGCGGCCCCGGCCAGCAGGTAGAGCTGGCGGACGGCGTGCCCGGCCACGGCGCGGGCCTCCCGCACCGGGACGTGGTCCTGCCAGTACTCGCGGCCGAACCGGCCGTCTGGCAGCAGGCCCCGCCCGCGCTGGCCCAGCAGGTGGCTGGCGAGCCGAAGGTAGCGCTGCTCGCCGGTGTGCCGGTAGAGCTCGGTCAGCGCCGTCTCGATCTCGGGATGGCCGTCCACGCCGGGCCGCCCGCCAGGACCGAGCGCGGCGTCGATGTGGTCGGCGAAGCGGCGGGCGATCCCGAGCAGGTCGGTGCGCCCGGTGGCGCGGGCGTGCGCGACCGCCGCCTGGATCAGGTGCCCGGCGCAGTACAGCTCGTGCCCCCACGGCAGGTTGGTGTAGGGCTCGGCCGGGCGGGCCACCTGGAACCAGGACTGGAGGTAGCCGTCGTCCCGCTGGGCGGCGCCGAGCAGGGCGATGATGTCGTCCCGGCGCGCGGCCAGGCCGCCGGTGACCGCCGGCCCCGCCACGTCGCTGGCCAGCAGCCAGGACACCGCCTCCAGCCACTTGTACACGTCGGAGTCGAGGAACGGCAGGTCGCCCTGGTAGCTGCCGTCTGCCTGGCCGGCCGCGAGCCGCAGGTTCGCCAGGTTGCCCGCGGTCTCCAGCCAGTCCGCCCCGGCCGGGATGCTCGTCTCGGCGTTGACCTGGCGCCGGTCCTGCCAGAACCCGCCGGTGATCTCAGCCTCGGCGGCCGGGCGCAGCGCGGCGCGGGCGTGCTCGCCAAGCTGGACCGGGCCCGGGTGGGGCGGCGGGCCGGGCCGGGACGACAGTCCCGGCCCGGCCCCCTGCTGCGGCTCGCTCATCCGCCCTTGACCTGCGGGACGGAGGAGATCGTCGTCTGCGCCGTGTTCAGCGCCGACGACGGGGAGGCGGTGCCGGTGATCGCCGCCTGGATGGCGGTCCAGATCGCCTGCGACACCTTCGGGTAGTTCGAGCCGTACTCGGTCGTGCGCGGGCGGGCGGATTCGGTCTCGTGAGCGAACACCGTGAACTGCGGGCCCTGCTTGAGTTCCTGGTCGATCACGGCCGGCTTGGTCGGCAGGTAGTACATGAGCGAGTCGACGTGCAGCATCACCGACGGCTGCTGCATCCCCTTGACGTACTCCCAGGCCATCTTCTTCTGCTCATCCGAGCCGGAGTTGCCCAGGTCCTCGGTCTCGCCGCCGAGGGGAGCGATCACCTTCTGCCCGGCGACCCGGGTGGGGATGGGGACGATCCCGTACTGCTTGTTGTACTTCCAGCCGGCCTGGTTGAGCTCGGGGAAGATCCACGGGCCGTCCTCGATCATCGCGGCCTTCTTGTGCAGGAACTGCTGGGTCAGGTCGGGGTCCTGCCCCCAGTTCAGCACGGACTTCGACGCCGAGCCGTTCTTGACCATGGTCACCCAGGTCTGTAGCGCCTGCTCGACGGCGGGCGTGTTCACGTTGGTCAGGCTGCCGCCGTTGCTCCAGAAGAACGGCTCCAGCTGCCAGGTGGACTGCTCGTCCTGGGTGGCGTCGAACGCGATGCCCTTGACGTTGCCCTTGGTGAGTTTCTGCGCGGCGCTGACCAGCTCCGCCCAGGTCTTCGGGGGCGGCACGTGGGCCGCCGCGAGCATCTGCTTGTTGTAGAAGATGCCGACCGAGTTGGTGCCGACCGGGTAGCAGTAGTGCTTGCCCTGGAAGGTGCACTCGTTGATGGCCCCCGGGGTGTAGCCGGCGGTGGTGAAGCCGGGCTGGCTGTCGATCGGCCGGAGCTGGCCGGTGGCGGCCACCTGCGGCACGTTCGGGTTGTCGATGAACACGATGTTCGGCATGACGCCGGCACTGGCAGCCTGCAGCACCTTGGGCATCAGGTTGGCGAACGGCACCAGCTCGCGCTTGACCTTCCAGCCCGGGTGCGTGGCCTCGAAGTGCTTGTTGTACCAGATGATGGCCTGGCCGTTACCGCCCTCGAAGTAGTCAAGCTCGGTCAGCGTCTTGCTGCCGCCGCCACCGCCGCCGCCCGAGGAGCCGCCGCAGCCAGCCGCGGCGAGCGCCACCGCGAATGCCCCCGCCGCCAGCAGCCGCACCCCGCCCCGTCTCCCGGTGATACGTCTGCCCCAGGTAACCCCTCTGCTGCCGCCCCCGCCCGGCGTCCTTGCCGTTGTCATGAGTTCCTCCTGTTCGTGCCCGGCCGTCGCCGGGCGGCGTTATCCCTTGACTGAGCCGACGGTCAGCCCGGCGGCGATGTAGCGCTGGGCGGCGATGAGGACCATGGCGGCGGGCAGCAGCCCCACCACGCACAGCGCCATCGCCGTGCCCAGGGTCGTCTGGTACTCGCCGATGTAGTTGTAAATGCCGAGGGTGATCGGCTCGAACGACTGCCCGGACAGCAGCGTGAGCGCGAAGATGAAGTCCCCCCAGCCGTTGAGGAACGCGAACACGGCGACCGTGATGATGGCCGACCGGCTCATGGGGAGAACGACCCGCAGGAACGTACGCCACTCGGTGGCGCCGTCGACCCGCGCCGCCTGCAGCACGTCCTCGGGCAGCCCTAGCATGAAGGCGCGCAGCACCAGGATGCTGAACGGGACCGCGTAGCTGGCGTCGGCGAGCACCAGTCCCGGGTAGGAGTCCAGCAGGTGCAGCTTGTGGTAGAGGATGAACAGCGAGTTGGCGATGACGATCGACGGCAGGATCTGCGCGACCAGCAGCGACCCGGCGATCAGCACCGTCACCCGGAACCGGTAACGGGCCAGCGCGTGCGCCGCGGGCAGCGCGATGGCCAGGGTCAGCGCCGCGGTCGCCAGCGCGATGATCAGCGTGCTGACGATGTGGGCGCCCTGCTGCGAGAGCACCGTGCGGTAGTTGGCCAGGCTCAGCGACGGCGGCCAGAAGTTGTAGTGCGTGCCGTAGAGCTGGGAGTTGTCCTCGAACGAGGCGACGATCACCGCGTACAGCGGGAACAGCATGATCACCAGCGCGACCAGCGCGCCGATCGCCGCCAGCGGTGCCGTGAACTTACGCTGCCTGCCCACGTCATGCCCTCCGCAGCGATGCCCGGTTGAGCCACAGGTAAATGGGGGCCGCGACCAGCGCCATGACCAGCAGCACGGTGTTCAGCGCCGCCCCGGCCCCATAGTTGAACTGCTGGAACGTCAGGTTGTAGGCCCATGGCGCCAGGATCTGGGTCGAGTTGGCCGGGCCGCCCTGGGTCATGCTGATCACCAGGTCGAACACCTTGACCGTGAACACGAACCCGAGCACCAGCACCACCTCGACCACCGGGCGGATGACCGGCAGCGTGACCCGGGTCAGCCGCTGCCAGGCGCCGGCGCCGTCCAGCATCGCCGCTTCCTTCAGCTCCACCGGGACGTCCTGCAGCGCGCTGTACAGCAGCAGGGTGTTGAACGGGATCCCGAGCCAGACGTTGGCGATCAGCACGCTCGCGAACGCCCAGCCGGGGGTCAGCAGGTAGCCGACCGGGTGCTGGATCAGGTGCAGGTCGATCAGGACCTGGTTCACCGCCCCGTACTCAAGCTGGAACATGAACCGGAACGCATACCCGGTGATCAGCAGCGGCAGCAGCCACGGGACGATGATCAGCGAGCGCGCGATCCGGCGGCCGGGGAACCGCAGGTTGAACAGCATCGCCAGCGGGAAGCCGATCAGGAACTGGAACAGCAGCGACAGCGCGGTGAAGATCAGTGTCCGCGAGATCACGCTCTGGGTGATGGGGTCCAGCAGGGTGGCCCGGTAGTTGGCCAGCCCCGCGAACGGGCCCAGCAGGCTGGAGACCGTGGCAGGCGAGGTCTGCTCGAAGCTCAGGATCAGGTTGTAGACGATCGGCACCGCGAACGCCAGCAGCGTGTAGGCCAGCGCCGGCACCAGGAACAGCCACCGGCCCCACCGGGCCAGCCGGGTGAGCCGCCGGTCCGCCCGGGCCCGGCTGGCCCCGGCCCCGGGCGCGGGGGCCTGGCCGGCCGCGGCCGCCGCCGCGTTGCTGCGGGCGGCGTTCCTGGTCATCCGGTTGGTCATCCTGGTCACCCCGGCTCACCCCCGCCGGGAGCGGACGATCCCGGCGGGCCGAACGGCGCCAGCATCCCGCCCTCGCGCACGTAAGCCGGGACGAGCTCAAGCGGGGCGGGAGCGGTGATCCACCGGCCGCCCGGTATTGCCTCGCCGGTCCAGGCATCGAGCCAGGTCGCGCCGCCTGGCAGGTAGACAGCCCGTTCGAAAGCCGCGGCCGTCACCACGGGCGCGACCAGCAGGTCATCCCCCAGCAGGAACTGGTCAGCGACCTGCCAGCAGGTGTCGTCGGCCGGGAAGTTCAGGAACAGCGGGCGCATCGGCGGCAGCCCGGTCTCGTGCGCCGCCCTCATCTGCGCCATGACGTAGGGGCGGATCCGTTCCCGCAGGAACAGCAGGTCCCGGATGATCGCGTACTGCTCGTCGCCGAACGACCAGGCCTCGTTCGCGGCGCCGGTCTGGCCCGCGCCGGTCATGCTGCCCGGCTCCCGGACGCCGTGCAGCCGGAACACCGGGCAGAAGACCCCGAACTGGAACCAGCGGACGATCAGCTCGCGGAACTCCGGCGTGCGGATGTCGCCGCCCTTGAAGCCGCCGATATCCGTGGTCCACCAGGGGATGCCGGACAGGCCGATGTTGAGGCCGGCCGGGATCTGCCGCCGCAGGTCCTCGAACGTGGAGTCGACGTCCCCGGACCACACCAGGGCGCCGTACCGCTGGCTGCCCGCCCAGGCCGACCGGCACAGCAGCAGCACCTCGTCCTCGCCCTCGGCGCGCATGCCCTCGTAGAAGCCGCGGGCGTGCAGCATCGGGTAGGCGTTGCTGACCTCAAGCCCGGGGCCGATGTGATAGCGCAGGTTGCCGGGGTGCTCGGGGACGAGTTCCGGCTCGCAGGCGTCCAGCCACCAGGCCCGGATGCCGTACTTGTAGTACCCCTCCTTGACCTTCGCCCAGATGTAGGCGCGGGCGCGCGGGCTGGTCGCGTCGTAGTAGCTCACCAGCGCCCGGCGGTCTTCCGAGCCCTTGTCCCACAGCGCCAGCTGCACCCCGATGCCGCGGTCGCTCGCCACCAGCAGCCCCTGGTCGGCCATGTCCTGGTAGTTCTCGCTGGCGGGGTTGACGGTCGGCCAGATGGACACCATCAGCTTGACCCCGAGCCGGTCGAGCTCGGCCACCAGGCCGGCCGGGTCGGGCCATTCGGCGGGGTCGAACCGCCAGTCGCCCTGCCGGGTCCAGTGGAAGTAGTCGATGACGATCACCGACAGCGGCAGCCCGCGCCGCTTGTACTCGTGCGCCACCGCCAGCAGCTCGTCCTGCGTCTTGTAGCGGAGCTTGCACTGCCAGAACCCGGACGCCCACTCCGGCAGCTGCGGCGCCCGGCCCGCCACCTCGCCGTACTGGCGCAGGATCTGGGCGGGCTCATCGGCGGCGGTGAGCCAGAAGTCCCACTGCCGGGCCGAGTCGGCCACCCACCTTGTCGCGGTCGCGCCAAGCTCCACCCGGCCGGTCCCGGGATGGTTCCACAGGAACCCGTATCCGCGGGAGGACAGCAGGAACGGCACCGACACTTCCGTGTTGCGCTGGACCAGGTCTATGACCGCGCCCTTCTGGTCCAGCAGGCCGTGCTGGTGCTGCCCGAGCCCGTACAGCCGCTCGCCGTCGGCGGCCGCCAGCAGGAGCTCGAACCGGTGCGAGGCGCCGCTGGCGGGCCCGTAGCGGCGGGGCGGGGGGCCGGTGAAATGCTGGCGTGCCTCGGCCAGCAGCTCGGACCCGTCGCTGGCACGGAGGAAGCGCAGCCGCCCGGCGGCGGAGACCTCGGCTGTTAAACCGCCGTTGGTCAGCCGTGCCAGGTCGGCGGTCAGCTCGATGACCGGCGCAGCGGGGGTGCCTTGCGGGGCGGGGCTGGCGGGTGAGCTGTCGCCGTCCGGCGGGGCAGGGCTGGCCGGGGCGGGGCTGGCCGGGGCGGGGGGCGGGTGTGCTGCCAGCGCGCCGGGGAGGTCGCCGGAGATCTCGCCCCAGAGCGTGCCGCGCACCCGCACGCTGTCCGCGCCCCATGGCTCGATGCGAAGGGTCTCGTGGCCGCCCCGCCACTCCAGCGCGCCGTCGCGCTGTGCGAAGACACCCACTGCAACGGCCTCCGGACGGGCGGCTCGGCGAAAACCTTTTCCAGGTGAGGCTAGGACTGGAGAATCTCCGTGGTCAAGGCAAAACCGGCAGAAGAAACGCGATTGAGATGAAGACGGGTCAGTCAGCGAGCAGTCTGTCTCAGACCGGCTGGAAACACCATCCGTGGCATTTTGCCCACCTCGGCATTACCCTCTGGCTGTAGCCCGTGCCGCGGGCGGCGCCTTGCCGCCCGCCCCCGGCGGGCTGCGCACCGAACCATCAGCCGCCGTTCGACTTTTACCCCTATAAGGGGTAAAAGTCGCACAGCTGTCGACCCAAAGGGAGGCGACCCCGATCCCTGTCAGCCGAGACCCGGTGACCATCAGGGACGTGGCCCGCCTGGCCGGGGTGTCCCTCGGCACCGCGTCCAAGGCCCTGAACGGGCGCGGGGGCCTGCGTCCCACCACCATCGAGCGGGTCCGGCAGGCCGCGCTGCAGCTTGGCTACCAGCCGAACGCGCTGGCCCGCGGCCTGCTTGCGGGCCGTAGCCTCACCGTGGGCCTGATCACCACCGACAGCTTCGGCCGCTTCAGCATCCCGGTCATGCAGGGCGCGGAAGACGCGCTCGGCCAGGGACGGATCTCGGTTTTCCTGTGCGAGAGCCGGGACGACCGCATCCGCGAACGGCACTACCTCAGCACGCTGCTCGAGCGCCGGGTGGACGGCATCATCGTCACCGGGCGGCGCCAGGACCCGCGCGAGCCCATCGGGCAGGACCTGCCGGTCCCGGTCGTGTACGCGATGGCCAGCTCGACCGGCCCGGCTGACCTCTCGCTGGTGCCCGACGACGAGGAAGGCGGCGCGCTGGCCGTGCGTCACCTGCTCAGCACCGGGCGGGTCAGCATCGGCCACGTGACCGGGCCGCAGCGGTTCACGGCGGCCCGGCTGCGGGCCCGGGGCGCGCAGGCGGCGCTGGCAGCCGCCGGGCTGGAACTGGCCGGCGGCGAGCCGCTGTACGGCGAGTGGTCCGAAGAGTGGGGCCGCCAGGCCGCCGACGTGCTGCTGCGGTCGGTGCCCGGCCTCGACGCCGTCTTCTGCGGCAACGACCAGCTGGCGCGCGGCGTGGCGGACGCGGTGCGGGAAGCAGGCCGCCGGGTGCCCGAGGACGTTGCGCTGGTCGGGTTCGACAACTGGGAGGTCATCGCCGCGTCCTGCCGGCCGCCGCTGACAACGGTCGACATGAACCTGCAGGAACTGGGCCGGGTGGCGGGCGAGCGGCTGCTGGCCGCGATCGAGGGCCGGCCCAGCTCCGGCCTGCAGTTGCTGCCGTGCAGCCTGGTGCTGCGGGAGTCCAGCCGCCCGCGCGCCTGGCCCGCCGTTGCCCCGGGCCCCGATCACGCTGCGGCCGTCGCGGGCCCGGGGGATGCTGCGGCCGTCCCGGGCTTGGGCGAGGAGGACGCTACGGCCCGTCAGTGAGCTGGGCCGGCGCCAGCGTGATCTGGTCGATATTCGGCGCGGTGTTCGACCGCAGCGGTGTCCCGACGTCGCTGCCGGAATAGATCACCCCGACGTCTTCCCGTCGTAGTTGTACTGCTGGCCACGGGGGTTCGCGTTGCCGTCGCTGACGCCGGTGACGACGACGCCGTTCGCCTGGCTGTCGCTGTTGTCGGTGGTGGCGGTGCCGGTGAGCGCACCGTCCTCGGCCTGGTAATTCCTCGGCCTGGTAAGTCGGCGGGTCGGGGCCGCCAGGTCCACGGTGAGATCGTTACTGCCTCGTGAGGCCGCGGCGGCTCCGGTAGCAGGTGCCGCGGCGCCGCCGCCGGTTTCGGCTGGCGCGCTGGCGGCGCTGGTGGTCGCGGCAGATACCGGCGGTAAGGCGCGGGGAACGGTCAGGGCGGCTGAGATACGGCCCCGCGGCCTGTCAAGGTCGCGCTGCCTGGCACCCGGGTGGCTCAGCCGCGTCAGCCCTCCTCGGCCCACATGGCGCGGAACCGCTCGATCAACCGCTCCGCCTCATCCTCACCGATCTCGACAAGGTCACGCGTGAGTTCTTCTCCGCGGTCCCACTCCGCTATGGCGCCGGTGTGACCCCATGTCATGTCCCGCCGCAAGGACTCATCGATGTGACCGGCCCCGGTACTCCTCCGGCGTGCGAGGCCGGATGGATTGGCCGCCGAGCGTCCGCGCCCGATGATGGCGTAGTAACGCATATCGCTCGCCATATCTGCTACCAACCTTCAGCCCGATAGGAAGGAACTTCTTTTATACCCGGAGGAAAGGGAACGCGCGCGAAGATCTCGTCCTGGCGATCGCCTGCGCGCTTGCGCTCCTCCGGAGTGCTGCTGGGGGTCCCTATGACCTCATACTCGTCGTGGCTAGCCTGCTTGCCCTCCCAACTCGCTGGCGTATGCACCTGCACTTCGAATATCGTGCCGCTGCTAGCCTCTGCCCATGAGGTATTGACTCCCTTATAGGGCTTGGTCTCATCTGCCCACGCGTTTTTGCGCTCATTCAGCTTAAATCCACTCCCTGAAAGAGAGTCGCAAGTGTTCATAACGCCCGAAGAATAGCCTTGATCGTCAAATATGTACGTGTAGCGGATTCCGTCGTTGATTCTCCGCGCAATCTCCTCAGGATCGCTGTCTGGCTCGTCCGATATCAGCTTCGCCAGCTTTTCTTTGAAGCGGTCGGGGGATTTCAGGGCGAACTTCTCGGTGTCGGGGACCAGGCGGCCGTGTTCGAGCTGGGACTCGATGCGGCGCATGGCTGGGGTGAGGCCGTGATCGCCGTACTTCCCGTCAGCGTCGCG
>DASQSC010000166.1:0-16396 GCA_035642555.1 Streptosporangiaceae bacterium
CCGAGGGGGAGTTCTTCTCCCTGCTGGGCCCCTCCGGCTGCGGCAAGACCACCACCATGCGCATGATCGCCGGCTTCGAGGAGCCGACCCGGGGGGAGATCCGGCTGCGGGGCGCCGACGTCACCGACGTGCCGCCGAACAAGCGTGACGTCAACATGGTGTTCCAGTCCTACGCGCTGTTCCCGCACATGAGCGTGACGGAAAACGTCGCGTTCGGCCTGCGCCGCAAGCGGGTTCCGAAGGCCGAGATCACCCGGCGGGTCGATGAGATGCTGGCGATCGTCGACCTGGCGGGACGCGGCCAGCGCCGCCCCCGGGAATTGTCCGGCGGCCAGCAGCAGCGGGTCGCGCTGGCCCGGGCGCTGGTGAACGGGCCGCGGGCGCTGCTGCTTGATGAGCCGCTCGGGGCGCTCGACCTCAAGCTGCGCCAGGCCATGCAGGTCGAGCTCAAGCGCATCCAGCGGGAGGTCGGCATCACGTTCGTGTACGTGACGCACGACCAGAACGAGGCGCTGACGATGTCGGACCGGATCGCCGTCATGAACGAGGGCGTCATCGAGCAGCTCGGCTCGCCCCGCGACATCTACGAGCACCCGGCGACCAGATTCGTGGCCGGCTTCATCGGCACCTCCAACCTGCTGGCCGGCACCGTCAGCCGGGCCGCCGCCGGCCAGGCCGTCATCGAGGTGAGCGCGGACGAGCGGATCGTCGTGCCGCTGCGCCCCGGCGTCAGCGTCAGCCCGGGGACCAGCCTGGAGCTCACCGTCCGCCCGGAGAAGATCGAGCTGTCCGCCGCCCCGCCGCCGGGCGGCGGGTGCGCGCTGCGCGGCACCGTCACCGAAGTCGTCTACCTCGGCACCTCGACGAACTTCTCGGTCACCACCACCACCGGTGCCGACATGGTCGTCTTCCAGCAGAACTCCGGCTCCGCCGGCCAACTGGCCGCCCGGGGCGACCGCGTCTGGCTGTCCTGGCAGCCCGAGCACTCCTACCCGATCGGCTGACGATCGGGCCCCCCCGAGGAGGAAATTCACAGTGAACGATGAGCAGGGCACCGGCCCCGGGCAGGACAGATCCGTGATCGACCCGTCGGTCTGGCGGGGCCTGACCCAGCGGCGGATGTCGCGCCGCGGTGTGCTCGCCTCCGCCGGCGCGGGCGGGCTCGCCGCCTTCCTCGCGGCCTGCGGGGTCAAGGGCCAGGTCGCCACCGGGGGATCGACCCCGGCCGGGGGCGTGGGCACCGCCGCCTGGTGGGCCAAGCAGAAGCTGAACCACAAGGTCAACTTCGCCAACTGGCCGTACTACATCGACGTCCTCAACGGCAAGCACCCCAGCCTCGAGCACTTCACCGCCACCACCGGCATCAAGGTCAACTACACCGAGCCGATCAGCGACAACCTGCCCTTCTACGCCAAGATCAGGCCGTCGCTGCAGGCCAAGCAGTACACCGGCTTCGACATCATCGTGATGACGAACAACAGCCCGCCGCTGGGCTACCTGATCGACTTCGGCTGGCTGGTCCCGCTCGACCACTCGATGATGACCAACTTCAGCAAGTACGCCGGCCCGCTGGTGAAGAACCCCTCCTGGGACCGGGGCAACAAGTACACGATGGCCTGGCAGTCCGGCTGGACCGCGATCGGCTACAACTCGAAGTCCATCCCGAACCCCGGCACCAGCGTGGACATCCTGTTCGACAAGAAGTACGCGGGCAAGGTCGGCATGATGAGCGACCCGCAGGAACTCGGCAGCGTCGGGCTGCTGAAGATCGGCGTGGACCCGGCGAACTCCACCGAGTCGGACTGGGCCAAGGCCGCCAACGTGCTCAAGCAGCAGAAGAGCGACGGCATCGTCCGCGCCTATTACGACCAGAGCTACATCGACCACCTGAAGAACGGCGACATCATGGTCAGCCAGGCCTGGTCGGGTGACATCTTCCAGGCCGACCTGAACAGCAAGTACCGGGACCTGAAGCTGCTCATCCCCAGCGAGGGCGGCATGTTCTGGACCGACAACATGTGCATCCCCATGTACGCCCAGAACCCCAAGGACGCCATGACGCTCATGGACTACTACTACGACCCGCAGGTGCAGGCCGTGGTGGAGTACTACGACGACTACGTCTGCCCGGTGCCAGCCGCCAAGCAGGTGCTCCAGAGCCCGTCCGGCTGGGCCAAGACGGGCCTTAAGGAGATGTCTCCCTCGATCGGCCTGCCCACCTCGACCACCGCGAACGCGCCGACGGTGTTCCCGAACCAGCAGTACGTCCAGAATTCGCGCCCCTACTACCAGTACAAGAGCCAGGAAGAACTGAACGCGTGGAACAACCTGTTCTTGCCGATCACCCAGGGAGCCTAGCCGGAGGCGGCGCTCCCGGCGGGGCCGCGGCCCGCCGCCGCGGGCGGCCCCGGCTCGGCAAGGTGCTCGCGCCGTACCTGCTGAGCTTGCCTGCCGGGCTGTGGCTGCTGATCCTGTTCCTGATCCCGCTCGTGGTGATGCTGTCGCTGTCGCTGCAGACCTGCAACTTCGGCACCGGCGCCTGCGTGATGACCTGGCACTGGGGGGAGTTCGGCCAGCAACTCAGCCTGTACCACGCGCAACTGCTCACCAGCGTCTGGTTCGCGGGCGCGGCGACGATCATCGACCTGCTGATCTCGTTCCCGATCGCCTACTGGATCGCGTTCTACGGCGGGAACAAGAAGAACTTCTTCCTGCTCATGCTGCTGGTCCCGTTCTTCGTCTCGTTCGTGATCCGCACCGTGGTGTGGCAGTTCATCCTGTCCGACAACGGCGTCATCCTGGGCGGCCTCAAGCACGCCCACCTGCTGCCGCAGAGCTTCCACGTGCTCGCCACCGGCTACGCGGTGGTGGCCGGCCTGGCCTACAACTACCTGCCGTTCACGGCGCTGCCGCTGTACGTCGCGATCGAGCGGATCGACCGGCGGGTGCTCGAATCCGCCTACGACCTGTACGCCACCCGGCGGCAGGCGTTCGCCCGGGTGATCCTGCCGCTGACCATCCCGGGGCTGTTCGCGGCGTTCCTGCTCACGTTCGTGCCCGCGCTCGGCGATTACCTCAACCAGCAGGTGCTCGGCGGTACGTCCAACACCATGATCGGGACCGTGATCCAGAACGCGTTCCTGACCAACCTTGACTACGCCGGCGGCTCCGCGCTGTCCGCGGTGCTGCTCGCAGTCGCGCTGCTCGGGATCTTCGCTTACGCCCGCCTGCTGGGTTCCAGGACGATCGAGGAGTACCTGTGAGCGCCGTCGCGACGGCTCCTGCCACCGAAGCCGCGCCGGGGCCCGCCGGCCGGCCCCGGCGCCGCCGGCGCCGCTGGAGCCGGTTCGTCCTGCCGGCCTACTCCTGGCTGATCATCGCCTACCTGGTGTTCCCGATCGCGGTGATGATCCTCTACAGCTTCAACCGGGTGACCACCGGCCTGCCGCAGGTCAGCTTCGCCTGGAACGGCTTCACCACCCAGTGGTACCAGCAGTGGAGCAACGTGTCCGGGCTGACGTCGGCCTTCTGGCTGACCATCCGGCTGGGCATCGCGTCGACCGTGCTGGCGACGGTCCTGGGAACGCTGCTGGCGCTGGCGCTGGTCCGGTACCGGCCGCCCCGGTTCCGCGGCAAGAACCTGGTCGAGCAGGTGCTGTTCCTCAACATCGCGGCCCCC
The DNA here is from genome assembly GCA_035642555.1 of Streptosporangiaceae bacterium. Lineage (GTDB taxonomy): Bacteria > Actinomycetota > Actinomycetes > Streptosporangiales > Streptosporangiaceae > JAIRTY01. The sequence continues at coordinate 3,680 of DASQSC010000166.1, forward strand.
GAGATCGTGCTCGGCGCCTCGCTGCTGGGCCTGTTCGTCACCATCACCCTCGCCCGGGGCTTCCTCACGCTGCTGCTGGCGCACGTCATGTTCAGCATCGCGTACGTGGCTATCACGGTGCGGGCCCGGATGGCGGGCTTCGACCGTTCGCTGGAAGAGGCGGCGCAGGACCTGGGGGCCAACGCCTGGGTGACGTTCCGGAAGATCACGTTGCCACTGATCATGCCCGGCGTGCTGGCCGGCGCCCTGATGGCGTTCGCGCTGTCCATCGACGACTTCGTGACCTCGAACTTCGTGAGCGGGTCAGCGGTGCCGTTCCCCGTGTGGGTGTACGGCGCGACCCGGATCGGCATCCCGCCGCAGGTGTTCGTGTTCGGTACCGCGATCTTCTCGGTCGGCATCCTGTGCGCGATCGCCAGCATCGTGGTCGGCCGCCGGAAGGCCTGACTCCCCAAACAGTGGACCGGCCGCCAGGGAGCTTACCGGCCCGGCCCCCGCGGCGGTCCGGTCAGCTCCGGTCGGCGGCGGTCAGGCCCTGGCGGTGTCCTTGCGGAACCGCCAGACCGCGCCGGCCACAAAGAGGGCCAGCCAGACGATGACGTTCACCGGCCACTGCCAGGCGACAGGGACCCCGAGCAGCGGGGCGTGCACCAGTTCGTTGAGGCCGTAGAGCGGCGTGTACTGGGCCAGGTCCTGCAGCACGTGCGGGTACTGGCTGAGCGGGATGAACAGCCCGCCGCCGAACGACAGCAGCATCATGATGAAGCCCATGAACTGCATGACGTTCTCGGTCGGCAGCAGGTAGCCGAGGAACAGCCCGAACGCGGCGAACAGCAGCGAGCCGATCCACACGCACAGGCCGGTGACGATCCACAAGTAGGCCGGCATCGAGGGCTTGTGGGTGAGCAGCCCGACGATGTAGACGGCGGTCACCGAGCCGAACCCGAGCACCAGCGAGGTCATCATCTTGGTGGCGATGTAGGCCACCGGCGTCAGCGGGGTCAGCCGCAGCTGCCTGCTCCAGCCCTGTGCGCGCTCGATGGAGATCATCGCCCCGCCGCTGGTGGTCGCGAGCACCGCGCCGTACAGCGCCATGCTGATGAGGACGAAGGCCGACACGTTGCCGTGCGCGCCCGGCCCGGCCGACTGGCTGGCATAGGCGGCGTTCAGCCCGAACAGCAGGAAGAAGATCGAGGGCGTGATCATGGTGAAGATCAGCGTGCGCCGGTTCCGCAGCAGCCTGCGCACTTCCAGGCCCAGCACGGTCAGGCGGAAGCCGCCCAGCGGCGGGACCGGCCGCCGCCGGAGCTCGGATGCGGTCGCGGTGGTGGTCATCGGTTCCCCCCTTGGTTGTCGTCGTCGCCGGTCAGGGCGAGGAAGGCCTCTTCCAGGCCGCGCGAGGTGATCTCCAGGTCGTGGGCGCCGGTCTCGGTCAGCAGGTACCGGGCCACCTTGTCGGCGTCGCCCGAGTGGATCAGCACGCTGTCGCCCCGTAGCTCGACGGCGTCGGCGCCGGGGACGGCCAGCAGCGCGCCCTCGGTCGCGCCGGGCAGCGTGGCCCGCACGGTCCGGCCCGAGGCCAGGCTCTTCACCTGGGCGCCGGTGCCGTCGGCGACGATCGCGCCCTTGCGGATCAGCACGATCCGGTCGGCGTAAGCGTCGGCCTCCTCCAGGTAGTGGGTAGCGAACAGCACCGTCCGGCCCTCGTCGGCGTCGTGCCGGATGGCGGCCCAGAAGTCGCGCCGGCCCTCGACGTCCATGCCGGTGGTCGGCTCGTCCAGGATGAGCAGTTCGGGGTCGGACAGCAGGGCCATCGCGAAGCGCAGCCGCTGCTGCTCGCCGCCGGAGCACTTGCCGACCCGCCGGTCGGCGATCCCGGCGACGCCCGCCCGCCGCAGCGCCGCGTTCACGTCCGTGCTCCGGGCGAACAGGCTGGCGGTGTAGCGGGCGGTCTCGCCGACCGTGAGGTCCCGCAGCAGCCCTCCGGTCTGCATCACCGCCGAGACCAGGCCGCGCCTGATGGCCTGCTGCGGTGTCATGCCGAGCACCGACACCTCACCGCTGCTCGGGGCGGACAGGCCGAGAATCATGTCGATGGTCGAGGTCTTGCCGGCCCCGTTCGGGCCCAGGAAGGCGACGACCTCGCCCTGGTCGATGGCCAGGTCGACGTCTCGCACCGCCTGGACGGCGCCGAAGTTCTTGCTCAGCCCCCGCAGGCTGACCGCGGGCGGCGTGCCCGCATCGGCCAGCACGCCGGCTCCCATGACTGGGTCGGTTGTGGTCATGGCCATAAGGGTGCCGGGGACCTGGCGGTTATTCCAATGAGTTCCGGCGCGGTTTGGCCATGACATGTGTCATGGCGGCACCCCGGGATTGATCGGCTCCGGGGGGCGACCTAGCGTTGATTCCGCTGGCGGCGGGCCAGCCGGTGAGTAAGGAGCCCCATGACCCTGGACGCCCCGGCCGCAGACCGGCTCAAGATCGCCCTTGCCACGGTGGCCGCGGTGCCGGTTACCCCGTTCGCGGGGGACGGCAGTCCGGACTGGGACGCGCACGCACGGATCATCACCCGCATGATCGACGCGGGCGTGACCGTCATCACGCCGAACGGAAATACCGGCGAGTTCTCCGCCCTGACCACGGCCGAGGCGCGGCGGGCCACCGAGTCAGCGCTGTCGGCCGCGGCCGGCCGCGCCACCGTGCTGGCCGGGGCGGGCCTGGACATCCCGGGCGCAATCGCGGCCGGGGAACACGCGCAGGCCGCCGGGGCCGAGATGATCATGGTGCACCAGCCGGTCAGCCCGTACCTGTCGGCCGACGGGTGGGTGGACTACCACCGGGCGATCGCCAGCGCCCTGCCCGGCCTCGGCGTCGTGCTCTACATCCGGGACGCCCGCATCGCCGGCCGGCACATCGCCCGGCTGGGGGAGTTGTGCCCGAACGTGCTCGGCGTCAAGTACGGGGTGCGCGACCCGGTTCAGTTCGCGGCCGTGGCCAGGGATGCCGGTGCCGACCGGTTCACCTGGCTGGCCGGGGCGGCCGAGCTGACCGCGCCGGCCTGCTGGAGCGCGGGCGCCCGCGGCTTCACCTCCGGGCTGGTCAACGTGGCGCCCCAGCTCGCGCTGTCCATGCTGGCGGCGCTGCGGGACGGAGACCTGCCCGGCGCCATGAAGGTGTGGGACCTGGTGCGGCCGTTCGAGGAATTGCGGGCGGCGGATGCCTCCGCTGACAACGTCAGCGTGGTCAAGGAAGCTCTCGGGCAGCTCGGGCTGTGCCGGCCGGACGTGCGGCCGCCCAGCCGCCCGCTGCCCGGGCCGGTGCGCACCCGGATCGCGGAGATCCTGGCGAGCTGGGGCATGCAGCTATGACCGGGGGCGGCCCCGGCGCGGCGGACCGCGATCCCTCCGCGTTGCGCAGCACCCGCTGGTTCGCCGGGGACAACCTGCGCGCGTTCAGCCACCGGTCCCGGCTGCGGCAGCTCGGTATCGGCGCCAACGAGCAGCGGGGCAAGCCGGTCATCGCGATCATCAACACCTGGTCCGAGCTGAACCCCTGCCACATGCACCTGCGGGAGCGGGCGGCCCAGGTCAAGCGGGGGGTGTGGGAGGCCGGCGGCTTCCCGGCCGAGTTCGGCGCCGCCACCCTGTCCGAGACGTACTGCAAGCCGACCCCGATGATGTACCGCAACCTGCTGGCGATGGACGCCGAGGAACTGCTGCGGTCCTACCCGGCCGATGGCGCGGTGCTGATGGGCGGCTGCGACAAGACCACGCCCGCCCTGCTGATGGGCGCGGCCAGTGCGGGCATCCCGGCGATCTACGTCCCGGCCGGCCCGATGCTCCGCGGCAACTACCGCGGCCAGCCGGTGGGCAGCGGCACCGACCAGTGGCGGTTCTGGGACGACTACCGGGCGGGCCGGATCGGTGACTGCGAGCTCGCCGACCTCGAGTGCGGGATCGCCCGCAGCCCCGGCCACTGCATGACCATGGGCACCGCCTCCACCATGACCTCGGCCGCCGAGGTGCTCGGCATGACCCTGCCGGGGGCCGCGTCGATCCCGGCGGTGGACTCAGCCCATTACCGGATGGCGGCCGAGAGCGGCCGCCGGATCGTGGACATGGTGTGGGAAGGGCTGACGCCGGGCCAGGTGCTCACCCGGGAGGCGTTCGAGGACGCGGTCGCCGCCGTGCTCGCGATCGGGGGTTCCACCAACGCGGTGATCCACCTGATCGCGATGGCCGGGCGGTGCGGGGTACGGCTGGACCTGGACGACTTCGACGCGATCTCGCGGCGGGTGCCGGTGCTGGCGAACGTGCGTCCCACCGGCGAGTTCCTGATGGAGGACTTCTATTACGCCGGCGGCCTGCCCGCCTTGCTCGCCCAGCTCGCGCAGGTCCCGGGCGCGCTGCACCCAGGCCGCCGCACCGTCAGCGGTCACACCCTGGGCGATCACCTGGCCGGCGCGCAGGTGCGGAACCCGGACGTGATCCGGTCCCCGGACCGGGCGCTGGCGGCCGAGGCCGGGCTGGCGGTGCTGCGGGGCAACCTGGCGCCGGACGGCGCCGTCATCAAGCCCGCCGCGGCCGACCCGGCGCTGCTCAAGCACACCGGCCCGGCGGTGGTGTTCGACAGCTACGCCGACCTGCAGGCGCGCATCAACGACCCGGCGCTGGCCATCACGCCCGGCTCGGTGCTGGTGCTGCGCGGCGCCGGTCCCCGGGGCGGGCCCGGCATGCCCGAGTACGGCATGCTGCCGATCCCTGACTACCTGCTGCGGCAGGGGGTCAGGGACATGGTGCGGATCTCCGATGCCCGGATGAGCGGCACCAGTTACGGCGCCTGCGTGCTGCACGTGGCGCCCGAATCCCACGTGGGCGGGCCGCTGGCCCTGGTCAGGACCGGGGATGGCATCACCCTGGACGTGGCGCAGCGGCGGCTCCGGCTGGAGGTGGACGACGCCGAGCTGGCCCGCCGCCGGGCGGACTGGCGGCCGCCCCCGCCCGCGTTCGGGCGCGGCTACGGCGTGCTGTACACCGAGCACGTCACGCAGGCCGACCAGGGCTGCGATTTCGGGTTCCTGTCCCGGCCCGGCGACACCCCGCAGCCCAACCCGCTGTGACGGAAATGCCGTTGGCCGGTGCTGCCGGGCCTGGGGATTGCGCGGGTGTTGCCTGCCCAGCCAGCGGATCTTCCTGAGGCCTTGCTGAGCAACGATTCAGTCTCGGCGGACGAGTTCCGGACGGAGCAGGACGCTCTCGGGCCGCGCTCCCGGATCGGCGATCCTGCGGACGAGCAGATCGACGATGCGGTCGGCCACTGCGGGAAGCGGCTGGCGCACGCTGGATAGCGGTGGTGTCAGGAAGGCCGCCGCCGGGGAGTCGTCGAAGCCGACCACCGTGGCTCGTGGCTGCCCGGCGGCGTCGGCTCCGCAACCGATCCGGGCGCCAATCGCGAACGTGTCGCTGCCGCAGACGAAGGCGGTGGGCGGGGTCTTGCCGGCTAGGAGCCGCCTGGCGGTAGCGGCGGCCGAGCCGGCATCCTGCGGGCAGGTGCCGGCCATTCCGGTGAGCGATAGGCCGTGGCGGCGCATGGCTCGTCGCCAGCCTGCCTGCCGGTCGTCGCCATATCCGGTGCCGGGCGGCCATCCGAGGTAGGCGATGCGGCGGTGGCCGCGGGAGACGAGAGAGTCGACGGCCTGCGCGGTGCCGTGGCCACCATCGACATCCACCCAGGCATACTCGTCGCGGTTCCGCCGCGGCTGGCCGAAGCATACGAAGGGGATACGGCGTCGCACGAACCAGGCTGGCCGGGGGTCGGCAATGCCGATGTCCGCGAGCACGAATCCGTCGACGGTGCCTGTCTGTACAAGATCGTCGTAGGTGGCGAATTCTGTCTGCGGGTCAGCGGACGTGAACAGCAGCACGTGGTAGCCGGCTGCCTGGGCGGAGTTGGCGAGCGCGTGGAGGAACCTGTCGAGGAGGTCACCCAGCCCTCCGGGGGAGTTGATCCGGAAGCCGATGGTGTGGCTGGCGCGTGCCCGCAGGTTTCGCGCCGACCGGTTCGGCCGGTACTCGAGCTTCTGGATCGCGCTCTGGACGCGGACGGTCGTCGCGGGCGTCACCCGTTGCGGTGCGTTGAGCACGTTCGACACCGTCTGCCGGGAGACTCCGGCCAAGACGGCCACGTCGGCGATCGTCGCAGTCGGACGGGCCAATCGATCGCGTTCCTCTCGTCGGCGCGCTTTTGAACGTTCACCATATCCGGGCCGGATGGCGGGTCGGTTCGAGGCTCTATTATCCCTCTAGTCAGGGAACTGGTTGCAGTGTAGCGTCGTGAGAACTTGGTCTTGATCGTGCAAATTCTCGGGAGGCGACGATGCCTCAGACCGTAGTTCGTGCTCTCCTCCCGGCAGTGGCCGCGTTAGCTCTCACCGTCGGGCCGGCCAGCGCGCCGGCGGCCGCAACGCCGGGGAACGGATCAGCGGCCAGCCCGGCGCCCGGGCTGGCGCGCAGCCCGGAGCTATCGGTGACGAGCCGGCTGTCCGACCGTCGCGAGGTGGCGGCGGGAACGCGGGCGTACTCGATCGGCTTCGAGGACGGGCGCTTCTACGCCAACGGCTGGCACACCACCGGCGAGATGGGTGGCATCTGGACGCCGCCGGTGAAGCTGCTCGACGGCGTGTGGTTCGGGCTGGACGGACAGTGGATCGGGCCGGCCACCCGGTTCTCGAGCGGCCGGGGCTACACCCGCTACGACCTGCCCGCCACCGCGGGCCTGGGCGTTCAGCGCACGGACTTCGTGCCGGACGGGCGGCGCGGCGCGCTTTTCGGGCTCACGATCAGCAACCCCGGTCCGGCGCGGACGGCGACGCTGACCGTCGACGCTCACTCCGAGCTGATGGGCCAGTACCCATGGGGTTTCACCGGAGTCACACCCAACGCGAACGACAACATCCCCGATCACGGTGCCTTCGACGGGCGCGACCTCGTTTTCAGTGACGACGGCGCCCTGCCCGGCGCGCCCGCGCACCACTACGCGGCACTGGTGGGCATGGTGGCCAAGCCCGCCTCGGGCACCATCGGCGACCAGTTCTGGGGGCCGCAGCCCGGGCACCGATGCACCGGTACCGAGCCGGGGGCGCCGGCCGACCCCAAACCGTCCGCCTGCGACGACGGGCCGTTCGGGCGGGGCACCGGCGGCGAGCTGAATTACCGCGTGTCGCTGCCGGCCGGCGCGTCCAAGACGGTGTGGCTGGGCGTCGCGGGCTCGGACACCGGACTCACCGAGGCCCAGCAGCAGCTCCAGCAGGAGCTGGTCGACCCCGCCGGGCAGCTGGCCGCGAAGGTGGCGTCGCGCACCCGGATCGCGCAGCAGACCAGCCTGTCGCTGCCGGGCGATCCGTCCGTCCAGCAGGCGATCGACTGGGGCAAGCAGAACCTCGCCGACCTGACCCACTCCGCCCGCAACCTGCAGGTGCGCTGGACGAACCAGGGCTCGCAGTTCCCGGCACCGATGGGCACGGTGCCGTCGGCGACCTGGATCGGAGCCGGCTACCCCGACTACCCGTGGATCTTCGGCACCGATGGCGAATACACCGCGTTCGCCGCGGTATCGGTGGGGCAGTTCCAGGCCATCGAGGATCACCTGCGCGCGTTGCGCGACATCTCCGACATCCTTAACAACCGGTCAGGCGTCGTGGTGCACGAGTCCGTCTCGGACGGCTCCATCTGGTACGGCCACGACTCCCAGACCAATGGCAGCAACGACTTCAACACCGACGAGACGGTGAAGTTCCCCAGCGCGGTGGCCCTGGTCTGGCGGTGGACCGGTGACAACAAGTTCCGCGACGAGATGTACGACTTCACCATCCGCAACCTGCGCTACGTCGCGAGCAAGCTGGACGCCAACCACGACGGCTGGCCGGAGGGCTCGGGCAACGTCGAACGCACCGGGATGGGGCCGGAGAAGCTCGACGTGGGCGTGTACTTCATCCGCGGCCTCTACGACCTGGCCGACATGGCCCGCTCCAAGCACGACACGGCAACCTACAACTGGGCTGTCAACCAGGCGAACGATCTCCTGTCGCGCTTCGACGGCACGTGGTGGTTCCCGTCCGCTATGCAGTACGCCGATTCGATGAACGACACCAGGCTGTTCCAGCAGTACTGGATCGGGCAGACGCCGATGGAGGCGGAACTCCACGTCAACGGGCAGACCGTCGCCGGCCTGGCCCCGTTCGACCACGGCAGCACGGCGCTGGCCGGCCGCGAGAACGACTGCTACAGCGGCACCCCGCCGTTCAACCCCGGCCTGTTCCACACCGGCTGCCAAGGCCCGCCCAGCGGCCAGGGCGAGAAGATCGTCGGCAACCTCAACACCTCGATCCAGGCGATCGGCGAAGGCAACTATGGCCGCCTCGGGCCAGGCCAGCAGGGACGCTATCTCCACGCGCTGGCCGAGACGATGCTCGGCGAACCGGCCACCGGTGGCACCCCGGACGAGCAGCCCGGCGCCATGCCGGAGACCTTCCCGTCACCCGACCAGGGAGCGAACATCGACCGCTGCTGGACATGCCGCTCGATGTTCATGCAGGCGTGGGGCAATTACGGGACGATGTGGGCCGTCGTGCACCAGTGGCTGGGCGTGCGGCCAGACCTCGGCAACGGCATGCTGACCGTCGTCCCGCAGGTCCCGCAGGGGCAGACCACCGTGCGGGGACGCGACATCCTGCTCGGGAACGGCAGCGCCGACGTGCTCGCGACACATACCGGGAGCACGTACAGCACGCAGCTCGACGTCTCGCCCAGCCTCCGCACCGCCGTCGTCATCGGCCACACGCTGCCGCGCGGCACGACGCCCGCAACCGTCATGCTCGACGGGCAGGCCGTGCACGACTACCAGGTCCGGCAGACCAACCGTGGCACCGAGGTGACCGTACCAGCGGGTACGGGCCTGCACACGCTAACGATCACGGCCTGAGCCGTGCTGCTGAGGTGATGCGCCTTGGCGGATGACCTTCGATTCCTGCCGCTCGGCGCGATCAAGCCCCGTGGCTGGATCCACGAGCTGCTGGCAAAGGACGTGCGGGGCATCACCGGTCATCTCAGCGAGCTATCGCCGCATGCGGCTCGTGATGTTTTCGCCTCGCAGCGCATCTCCCTGGCGGCCAAGGCTGACTGGTGGGACGGGGAGGTGGTGGGCAACTGGCTGGACGGGCTGATCCGCCTGGCCGTCCTCACCGGGGACGAAGCGCTGACGCAGCGGGCCAGCGCAGTTGTCGCTCGCCTGCTCGCATCCCAGGACGAGGATGGCTACCTGGGGGCCTACGACCCCGCGAGCCGCTGGCAGCGAGACGGTCTCAACGGGGAGCTGTGGTCCCAGAGCCGTCTTTTCCTGGCGCTGCTCGGATGGCAGGAGGCTACCGGCGATCCGCGCCTGCTGGAGGCGCTGCGGCGGGCCGCTGGTGTCACCATGGCGCACTATCCGCCTCGCGGGGACGGGCGAACCTACTTCGACACCAGCCCGGGTAGCTGGGATGGCGGCCGCACCCACGGGTTGATGATCATTGAGCCGCTGCTGAGCATTGCCGAGCTGACCGGCGACCCGCGGCTGGTGGAGTTCGCCTGCTTCCTGTACGAGGACTACTCGGCGGCGCGGCTGGACTGGTTCGACCGCGACTTGCAGCTAGCCCGGCTGGCTGACGAAGGGAGCCCGTTTGCCGGCCACGGGGTCCACGTCTGTGAGCACATACGCGTCCCGCTGCTTCTCTACGCGCACACCGGCGATCCCCGGTACCAGCTGGCGTTCCGGGCCGCGGTCCGCAAGCTCCTGCCCAACCTTGGCGTCAGCGGGGCATGCAAGTCCGACGAGACACTCGGCGTGGCCGGGCTCGGCGGGGTCCCCCTCCCCGAAAGCGGATACGAGTACTGCGCCATCACGGAGCTCATGCTGAGCTGGCAGCAGGCCGCCCTCACGTGCCGGGACATGGCGTTCGCCGATCACGCCGAGTTGCTCATGCTCAACGCCGCGCAGGGCGCTCGGCTTGCCGACGGCCGGGCGGTTGCCTACACCGCAGCCGACAATCAGTACGCTGCCCGCGCCGGCCTCGGCCCGCGGTGGAAGTATTCGCCGACCCACGACGACGTGGCGACCTGCTGCGCCCCCAACGCGGGCCGGCTGTGGCCATATGCGGTGAGCCGCATGGCCGCGCGTGCCGGCGAGCGGGGACTGGCAGTGCTGTTCTTCGGACCAGCTGAGATTACTCACACCGTCGATGGCATCCCGGTCGTCGTGGAGCAGGACACCGCGTTTCCGTTCGAGGACATGACATGCCTGCGCATCCACGCCTCCCGCCCGGCCACATTCCCGCTCACGCTGCGGGTACCGGGCTGGGCGGGCCGGGTGACGGCCCGCCTTAACGGCGAGCAACTGCCGGTGGCGGTGAACGACCGGCAATGGCCGGTCGAGCGCACCTGGCGGGATGGCGATCGCCTCGACGTCAGCTTCACGCCGGCAGTGGAACTGATCCCAGCGGCGGACCGGTCCGTGGCGGTGCGCCGGGGGCCGCTGCTGTACGCCCTGCCCATACCGTCTTCAACGCGGACCGTTAAGCACTACCCGGTCGGCGGCTTTGCCGACCGGGAATTCATCCCCGTTCCCACGGCGCGCTGGGACTACACCCTCCAGGCCTTCGGTGGCGAAACGCCGGCAACATTTGTCGCCGACCGCGGACAGCCCGGCGGGCAGCCTGATTCCTGGGACCGTCCGCCGGTCAGGATCCGGGTAACGGCCCTTGACGCGCGGAGTGCCGCCCCCGGCGACGAGGACAACTGGATCGCCCCGGGCCTGGCTTTCCTGGACCTCGTGCCGATGGGATGCACGGTCTTGCGGCGCACCACCTTTCCTGTCGCCGAGCGCCCTCCGCTTGCTGGTGCCGGGGTCCCAGGCATCCACCGCGCCAGCCACCGCGGCCACCACGAGCACGCCGAGCGATCCGCGCTAACGACCGGATCGGTGAAAGGATAGGAGGCCAAGTATGCGTTTAGCACTCACGCAGTCCCAGCGTGGAGAACGAAGAGCAACCGCGGTACGTGCCCACAGGGGACCGTATCGGGCGGACCGGCGCGGCGCCGCCAGCCGCCCTGTCATCGTGGCAAGCAGCGTGCTCGCGCTCGCGCTTGCCGCAGCCGGCTGCGGGTCGTCGTCGGGCAATAGCAGCGGCAAGACGACGCTAACCGAGATCGACTGGTATACATCCGGCGGCTCCAGCGCCGCCGTCCAGTGGTACAACAAGCGGTTCGAGGCTTCCCATCCGGGTGTCACCGTGAAGCGGCAGGTGGTCCCGAGCACCAGCTACCTGCCCAAGATCCTGCAGCAGGCCAGCGCGCAGGTTCTGCCCAGCATCGTGATGGTGGACAATCCCAACGTGCAGCAGATGGCGGCCACCGGGCAGCTTCGCGTTTTCAACGGGCTGCCAGGGTTCACGACCAAAGGCTACTATCCTGCCTCAGCGCGCGAGTGCCTCTACCAGGGCAAGTACTACTGCTATCCAATCGGCGACAACACAGTGGGCATCTTCTACAACAAGAAGATGCTCGCCGCGAAGCATTTGCAGCCCCCGGCGACCTGGGCGCAACTGGTTGCTGATGCGAAGGCACTCACCACGAACGGTGTGCACGGATTCGCCTTCTCCGCGACCCAGGACGAAAATTCAACATTCCAGTTCGAGCCGTACTTCTGGAGCAACGGCGCGGACCTGTCCAAGGTGAACTCGGCCGGGTCCGTTCAGGCCCTGAACCTATGGGCGACCATGGTCAAGAACGGGTCGGTGTCGAAATCGGTGCTCCAGTGGCCGCAGTTCCCGGACCTGTACGAGCAGTTCGCGCACGGCAGCGCCGCGATGATCGAGAACGGCCCGTGGATCCTGCCCAACCTGGCCTCGGCGGGCTGGAAGTACGGGAAGCAGTACGGCATCGTCCCCATCCCCGTGCCGTCGTCCGGGCGGCAGGTCGTCACCCCGGTGGGCGGCGAGACCTGGGCGCTCGCAAACTCCGGCGGCAGCCAGCAGCAGAAGCTGGCCTGGGAGTGGCTGCAAGGCCTGCAGCGGCCGTCGGTGATGACCCACGTCGCCGCGCTGATGAACTACCTTCCACCAAAGCCTGCGGTAGCGGCTCAGGTGGCCAAGGCCGACCCCGCTTTCGCTGTCTTCGCGAAAGAACTGGCAACGGCCCGGCCGCGAACCACGGTGTATGGCGCCAACTACACCAAGGTGTCGCAGGCGATCTCGACTGCAATCCAGTCCGCGGTCACCGGGAGCGCATCGCCGAGCGCGGCGCTTGCGAGGGCGCAGGCAACCATAGCGGCAATCCCGCAGATCAAGGGCGGCTGAGGTGGCCCACCCCGGTGCGGGGGCCTGCCCCCGCACCGGGCGGCGCCACGACTGCGCGAGAGCCTGGTCCGGTGATCTACAAGCTGCGCTCTAGCCGCGTCCGTGGCCGCCACGTGGTCACTGACCGGAGATGCGGAGGGGGAGGGTGCGGGGGCCGCGGATCTGGCCGGCCGACCAGGTGACGGCTTCGGGGTCGGCGAGGGTGAATTCGCTGATTCGTTCCAGCCATGCCTGCAGGGCGGCGCGCAGTTCCATCCGGGCCAGGTGGGAGCCGATGCAGCGGTGGATGCCCAGGCCGAACGCGGCGTGCCGGTTGACCTGGCGGTCGA
>DASQSC010000167.1:0-11056 GCA_035642555.1 Streptosporangiaceae bacterium
CCTTCCCCTGCCTGTTCAGCACCCCCGTCACGGCTACTTCTTCCCCAGCCCGTGCGCCAGCTGGCCGTCGAGGTTGCGCGTCTGCTCCATGCACTCGCCGGCGTTCTTGGCCATCGCCTCCATGGAGCCCAGCATCTTCTCCCGGTGGATGTGCCAGTTGCTGGCGAAGCTGCCCATCGCCCCGGCGATGCCGCCGTCGCCCCAGTCGGCCGAATGCTGCACTGCGTCGATGCCTTCGAACTCGCCCTTCAAGCGGTTCATCGTGCTCTGAATACTTTGCAGTAAGCCGTAGTCAACGACGAAGTCTGCTGCCATGATCCGCAGGCCCCTCCGTATGTAACGTCGTTAATATCTGAAAATGGCCGTCCGTAACTACGAACAACCGGGCCGGTGCGTAGCCAATATTGCCGTGCGCCCGGATCACAGGCAAGTCGATCACGGCCGCTGATCATTACCGCAGGCAGTGCCGTTCAATTCAGTTCCCAATATGCAGTGGACGCGACCCGGGATAGGCTGGTTAATATCGTTGCCCGGTGCCATACCAGGCTGGGCGGATTTTACCGGATAAGTCGGGAAAATCAGGACAACCAGTTCAGAACACCAGGTCGGAAGGGGACCAGACGTGGCAGACGTCACCTTTAGCTATGACGAGATGCAGCAGGCGCGGCAAGTCTTCCAGCAGAACGCCCAGCAGCTTGAATCCGCCCTCAGCAACCTCATGAAGCTGACGCAGCAGCTGACGAGCGGGCCGTTCAAGACGCAGCAAGCCTCCCCGGCGTTCGTGCAGGCTTACCAGAACCTGCAAAAGGGCGGGCAGCAGGTGACGCAGGGAATCCACGGGCTTGGCCAGTTCCTGGACTCCGCGGTGCAAGGTGGCCAGCAGCTGGACCAGCAGCTGGCGAAGGGGCTCTCCAAGGGCTGACCAGCCCGCGGGAGCAAGTGCCCGCTGGACAAGTGAGGGTGCCGCCGGCAGGCGGCACCCCATTTGTCTGCCCCCCGGGCATGATCATGAGCGGTACGTTTTGCTGGGAGGACGCAGATGCGGCTGGCGCTCACGGTGGTCGCGCCGGCGCCGAGGGCCGGCGGCAAGCGGGCAGGCGCCAACGTAGTTCTCGATGCTGATCCGGCGACCAGGGTGGGGGACGTCGCGACGGAGCTGGCCCGCCAGGCCGGGTACGCCCCCGTCGCGGCGGCGAACGAGACGCGGGTACTGCTTTCCCAGCGGGGCGAGGCCAGGGCGGCCCCCCGCCAGCAGCGGCCGGGCAGCGCCGTGCCCGGCGTGTTCGTGGACGGCCAGCAGGTTGACCCCCAGCAGTCCCTCGCCAGGTCGCCCATCCGGGAGGGGTGCATCGTCAGCCTGGACGACGCGTCCGGCTCGCCGCCGCCTGAGCAGCCCGGGCTGATCGAGATCCGGGTGGCGAGCGGGCCGGCCGCTGGCGCGGTGCACCGGCTGTCGATGGGCCAGTCCAGCATCGGTACCGGTGAGCTCGACCACATCCGGCTCGGCGACCCGGAGCTGCCTGAGCACGCGGTCCGGGTGACCGTGGACCGCCGCGGCTCGGTGCAGGTATCAGCGCTGCCCGCGGCCCGCGCCTTGCTCGACCGGGAGCCGCTGACCACCGCGGTGCCGTGGCGTCCTGGCAGGCAGCTGGCCGTCGGGGCCAGCCTGCTTGACCTCGCGCCCTACGAGCAGCCGGACGCCGCCCTGGAGCCGTCCGAGGACGGGACCGGGCTTGACTTCAACCGCCCGCCCCGGCTGCTGCCGCCCCGGCAGCAGACCCAGTTCCGGCTGCCGGCGCCGCCCGGCAAGCCGGACCGCCGCCCGCTGCCGTTCCTCATGGCCCTGATGCCGCTGGCGCTGGGCGCAGGCGCGTTCTTCGTGTTTCACACCGCGTACATGCTGCTGTTCATGCTGATGAGCCCGGTCATGATGGTGGGCCAGCACTTCACGGAGCGGAAGCAGGGCCGCAAGTCGCACACCCAGCGGCAGGCGGAGTACCAGGAGCACAAGGACCGCATCGAGCAGGACGCGCGGGAGGCACTCGAATCGGAGCGGGTCCGGCGGCGCTCGGACTGCCCGGATCCCGCCACCGTGGCGGCCATCGCCAGCGGGCCCCGGCGCCGGCTCTGGGAACGCCGCCGCAGCGACCCCGACTACCTGTTGCTCCGGTGCGGGACCGCGGACCTGCCGTCCACGGTCGTGCTCGAGGACCCGACCCTGGACGAGCACCGGCGCCAGGTGACCTGGCAGATCCCCGATGCCCCGGTGACGGTTCCGCTGCCGGAGCGGGGCGTGCTCGGTGTGGCCGGGCCTGGCGAGGCGCCCCGCGCGATCGGCCGCTGGCTGCTCGCCCAGGCCGCCGCCCTGCACAGCCCGAACGACCTCCAGGTGTGCGTGCTCACCGAGCCGGCCGGCGGGGCCAGCTGGGACTGGGTGCGGTGGCTACCGCACGCCCGCCCGGACGAGGTTCACGACGTCAACGCCCTCATCGGCAACGACACCGAGACGGTGGCAGCGAGGATCGCCGAACTGCAGGCCGTCGTCACCGCCCGGCAGCAGGCGCAGCGGGACGCCGTCGGCCAGGTCAGGTTCAGCGCCCCGGACATGCTCGTGGTGCTGGACGGCTCCCGGCGGCTGCGCTCGATGCCGGGGATCATCCCGCTGCTGCGCGACGGCCCGGGCGTCGGCGTCTACGCGATCTGCCTCGACGCCGAGGAACGGCTGCTCCCCGCCGAGTGCCAGGCGATAGCGGTCGCGGACGGCGCCCGGCTGCGGGTCCAGCAGGCAGGGGAGCTGACCGTCCGCGAGGTCCGGCCCGATTACGTCAGCACGGCATGGTGCGCCCGGGTCGCCCGCGGGCTCGCCCCGATCAGAGACGTCAGCCACGATGAGGAAGCTGCCGGGCTGCCGGACTCCAGCCGGCTGCTCGACCTGCTGCGGCTGGATCCCCCGGCCCCGGACACGCTCGCCGCCCGCTGGCGGTCGGGCGGGCGGGCCACGCTCGCCCTGGTCGGCGAGTCCCTCGACGGACCGTTCGGCGTCGACCTGCGGCGGGACGGCCCGCACGGCCTGATCGCCGGGACCACCGGCGCGGGCAAGTCCGAGTTGCTGCAGACGATCGTGGCCACGCTGGCGGTCGCCAACCGGCCCGACGCCATGACCTTCGTGCTGGTCGACTACAAGGGCGGGAGTGCCTTCAAGGACTGCGTACACCTGCCGCACACGGTGGGCATGGTGACCGACCTGGACGCGCACCTGGTGGAGCGCGCACTGGAGTCGCTGTCCGCCGAGCTGACCAGGCGCGAGCACATCCTGGCCGCGGCGGGCGCCAAGGACATCGAGGACTACACGGACGCGCTGGCCCGGGGCGCCCGCGCGCAGCCCATGCCGCGGCTGCTGATCGTCATCGACGAATTCGCGTCCATGGCGCGTGATCTGCCGGACTTCATCACCGGGCTGGTGAACATCGCGCAGCGGGGCCGCTCGCTGGGCATTCACCTTATCCTCGCCACCCAGCGCCCAGCCGGGGTCGTCACCGCGGACATCCGGGCCAACACGAACCTGCGGATCGCGCTGCGGGTCACCGACCCGGTCGAGAGCGCCGACGTGATCGACGCCCCCGACGCGGCCCGGATCTCCAAGAGCACGCCCGGCCGGGCCTATGTCCGGCTCGGTCACTCGTCGCTGGTGCCGTTCCAGACCGCGCGGGTCGGCGGGCGGCGGCCGGGAGCCACCGGCCAGGTGCTGCCGCGCCCGTGGACCGCCCGGCTGGACTGGTCCGAGCTCGGCCGTCAGGCGCTGCGGCGCCCGGCCGCGCCCGCGGCTCAGGAGGAAGAGGTCACCGACCTCGGGGTGCTGGTGCAGGCGATCCGGGCGGCCAACGACCGGCTCCGGCTGCCCGCCCAGCACAGCCCGTGGCTCCCGGCGCTGCCGCAGTCACTGCTGCTCGGCCGCCTGCGGGTGCCGTCGGCCAGGGATGGCGGCCTGCCGCTGATCCCGTATGGCGTGGATGACCTGCCCTCACAGCAGCAGCAGCGGATCGCAGCGATCGACCTGCGGACGTTCGGGCACCTGCTGGCGGCGGGCGCCCCGCGGACCGGGCGGTCCCAGCTGCTGCGCACCATCGCGGGCTCCATCGCCAGCCGGGCCAGCTGCGCCGATGTGCACATCTACGGGATCGACTGCGGTAACGGCGCGCTGCTCGGCCTCACCCGGCTCCCGCACTGCGGCGCCGTGGTCGGGCGTACCCAGTCGGAACGGGCCATCCGCCTGATCGGCCGGCTGGCCCAGGAAGTCGCCCGCCGCCAGGAACTGCTCGCGGCCGGCGGCTTCGCCGACTGCACCGAGCAGCGGGCGGCCACCGCTCCCCCGGACCGGCTGCCGCACATCGTCGTGCTGCTCGACCGGTGGGAAGGCTTCCTGACCTCGCTCGGCGACATCGGTACCGGCGAGCTCACCGAGCAGATCTACAAGCTGCTCAGCGAGGGGGCCAGCGCGGGCGTGCACCTCATTATCACCGGTGACCAGCGGCTGGTCAGCGGCAAGATCGGCACGCTGACCGAGAACAAGATTGCCTTCCGGCTCCCGGACAAGACCGACTACTCCATGGTGGGCGTGTCCGCCCGCAAGGTCCCGGTGGACATGCCCCCCGGCCGGGCGCTTCGCAATGAGACCGGCATCGAGACCCAGATCGCGCTGCTCACCGCCGATGCCTCCGGCCCCGGGCAGGCGGCGGCGCTTGACGCCATCGCCACCGAGGCGACCCAGCGGGACGCCAGGGTGCCGAAGTCCCTGCGGCCGTTCCGGGTCGACATGCTGCCCAGCCGGATCACCTTCGAGCAGGCCTGGCAGCTGCGGACGACCGAGTCGCCGCTGTTCGGCCTGGTCGGGGTGGGTGGTGACGAGGTGGCCGGCTACGGTCCCGACCTGGGACGGGGCATGGCGGCCTTCGTGGTGGCGGGACCGATGCGGTCCGGCCGCAGCAGCGTGCTGGTGTCGATGGCCCGCTCGTTCCTGATCGGCGGCGCCCAGCTGGTGCTCATCACGCCGCGCCCGTCGCCGCTGCGGGCTCTCGCCTCGGAGCCCGGCGTGGTCGCGGCCTTCGAGTCCAGCGACCTCCCGGCGGAGAATTTCGCCGCTGCAGTGGGGTCGTTCACCGGGCCCGGGGTGGTGCTGATGGACGACGCCGAGATGCTGAAGGACTGCGCAGCCGCCGATGAGCTGGGCGAGCTGATGCACCTGGGCGCCGACCGGCAGCAGGCGCTGGTGCTGGCGGGAGACGCCAGCGATGTCTGCAGCGGGTTCGGCACCTGGCAGACCGACGCGAAGAAGGCCAGGCGCGGCTGCCTGCTGGCGCCGCAGGACTTCACCGATGGCGACCTCATCGGCATCCGGGTCCCGCGCGACCTGATCGGCCAGCCGGTCCAGCCTGGCCGCGCGCTGCTTCACCTTGGCGATGGCCAGTTGCTGACGGTCCAGGTACCGTTTGACTGACCCGCGCCCCCGGGATGTCCCGCAGCCGGAACGGATCGCACCCATGCACCTTCGCGACAACTCTCGGGGGCTGACGGCAGCGCAGCGGATCAAAGACCAGATCGGCCTCGATGTCCGCGACGACGCCGCGGTCGGGCGGGTGCTCGAGGCGTGTAAGGACCGGCTCACC
This sequence comes from Streptosporangiaceae bacterium, assembly GCA_035642555.1. Classification (GTDB taxonomy): domain Bacteria; phylum Actinomycetota; class Actinomycetes; order Streptosporangiales; family Streptosporangiaceae; genus JAIRTY01. The sequence continues at coordinate 5,664 of DASQSC010000167.1, forward strand.
CGCGCCCGGCGGCTGGCGGCCGGCTCCGGCGTGCTCGCGGCCGCCATCATCATCGCCTGGATCACCGCCGGCATGCTCGGCCGGGTGCGCGGCTTCGAGCTGATACTTCTCCCCGTGCTGCTGGTCATCAACGGCCTGCGCCTTGTCTCGGCGGTCGTGACCGCCCGCCGGCTGGCGCGGGTCCGCGGCGACATCGAGAAGGCGCGGGCGCAGGCGGCCGCCGGACCGCCCCCGGCCGGGGGCATTGCCGGCGCCCGCCCGTCACCGGACGTCGCGAGATGGAACTGAGGCGCACCCGGCGGCGGTTCAGCCGGGACGGTATGGCTCGTAGCTGAGTCCCTGGCTGCCGACGAAGACCCGGGTCCCGTACCGGAGCCGGACCGGGACCTCCGGGTCGAGCGGCTGGTCCGCTTTCGAGCCCGGCGGCTTGATACGGGTGCCGTTCGCCGAGCCCAGGTCGGTCAGCAGCACCTGCCATCCGTCCAGGTGGACCCTGGCATGGACGCGGGAGATCGTCGACTGGGTGTCCACCACTCGCAGCGGCCGCGCCTCGCCGGACACCACCGAGGGCTCCTGCATCGGTTCCCGCCCGATCACGTAGTCCCCGTCCAGTTCGACGCTGGCACCGTCGTCGAGGATGAGCACGCCCAGCGGCGGCCTGGGCCCGGGCTGGGGAGTGGCGGAACGCCGGCTGATCCCGGTGCCGCAGACGGCGCAGGACCGGGCCTCGGGGTCCCCGAAGTGCCCGTTCTTGCAGTACACGCCGAGCACGACCGGGGCGCTGCTGGTGACGGGCCCGGCCGCGGCCGCGTCCTCGGGAGCGGTCGGCTGCTCCGGTTCGGCCGGGGCGGCGGGGCCGAGCGAGGTCGCCATGGCGGGGGGCGGTGGCCCGGCTGCCGGCTCCGGAATCCCCAGTTCCTCCATGCCCAGGGGATCATCAGCAGGTTCGGGAACCGCACCGGCGGGCCCGGCCGGGCCAGGGGCTGGCTCCCGGTAGCCCGGTCCGGCGGGCGGGGGCGGTGCCGGGCCCGGCGCGGACGGCGATCCCGGCCCGGACCGGGCTGGCTCCGGCTCGTACCGCCCGGCCTGAGCCGCCCGCTCGGCGGCTGGCGCGGCTGACCCCTTCGTGCCGAAGGCCCTCGGCGCCCCGCCCGGCCCCGCCTGCGCCGACGGTGCCTGCGCCGGCCCCGCTTGAGCCGGCCGTGCCTGCGCCGGCTGGAGATGAGCCGGCTGGAGATGAGCCGCCGGCTGGGCCTGCGGCGGCTGTGCCTGGGACGGCTGTGGCTGGGACTGTTGTGCCTGGGACGGCGCGGCCCGGGCTTGCTGTGCCTGCGACTGCTGCGCCTGCGACTGTTGTGCCTGGGACGGCGCGGCCCGGGCTTGCTGTGCCGCGGGCGGCGGAGCCTGCGGCGACGGTACCCGGGCGGGCCGGTCCGGCGGGCGGGCCGGGGGCCCGGCCTGGGCTGGTGACGGGTGCGCGGCCTGCTGCCCCCGGGCGGGGACCTGCCCCGAGGGGGCCTCGCGCGGCGCCGGGAAGGCCACCCGCGCCGGGGAAGCCGGCTGGCCCGGGACATACGACAGGCCGCTGGCGCGGACCGTACCGCTGTCCAGGCGGCTGAACCGGTCCGCCCGGTCAGCCTCGCCGCGGGCGGTCAGGCCGCCGCGGACCGACTGGACCAGGACCCCGGTCACCGACCGCAGCAGCATCGAAGGCTGGCCGGCCGCCAGCCTGCTCGTCCCGTAGCCGGTGGTGATCTCGGCCCAGGCGGCCCCGCTGACCGTGACCGCCAGCCCGGCCCCGGCCGGGCCGAACGCTAACAGGGCAGGCGCCGGCCAGCCCTGAGCGCTCCCCCACGAGCGGTCGCCGGTGACGGCGGCCACGATCGCGTCGACGAGTGCCCGGCCATCGCCTCCTGCCTCGCTGGTACGCGCGAGCAGGTCCAGCAGCGACTCGATCAAGCCATGCTCGTCGATGCTGCTGAGCAGGACCAGGTTGCCGTGGCGCGCGAGCACCCCATCGCCGGGGACGGGCCATAGCCCGTGCTGACGGCCGGGGTCGGTCATGATGTCTTCCCCCATGCGGTCGTTTCCGGCGGGACGGTCGGGCGCCGGCGGCTGGCAGCCCGCCGGCCCCGACTGCCTCATTCTGCCGCGTCCTGGCCAGCCCGTCGGCATCAGGGCAGTTTCGCAGCGGTCGGGTCAACGGGAATGGACCACCGGAGCGCGGGCTCTGCGGTCGCGCTATCGACGCGGTGACCAGTGCCCGGTGAGCGCAGCCGGTCCCGCCGCAGGCCGGTGACTGCTGGCGCGGCCCCGCGGAAGCTAGGCGTAACGTTGGTGTTTTGAGATGCCGGCTTTCCCAGCGACCGGGGAGGCGATATGACTGATCAGGACCCCGACCGGCAAGCGGCGGAGTTCCGGCGTGACCGCCGCGAGCATGGCGGTTCACCGCAGCACATCGATGATGACCGGCTTGCCCGGCTGACCGAGGAGGAGCGGGTAGAGGCGGGCCTCGACGACTACGACCCTGCTGAGGTCCCGCCAGCGACCGATGCCCCGCCGCCGCCTGACGTCAGCCAGAGCGATGAGTACCAGGACGCGCAGGCCGAGGCCCGCCGCGAGTTCGACCAGGATGAATTGCTGGTCGAGGGTGAGCGGGACAGGTTCCCGCCCACGCACTACGACCGGTGATGGGGGCGGAGATGCCCGATGAGAGGCGCCACGAGTCAGCTGACCTCACTGACTACGAGGTAGCTGACGCATCTGACACGCTGGACGGCAAGCCGGGGGACGACCCGCTGGACAGGGGGGTGGCTCCGCCGGAGCGCTGGTCCGCCGCCATCAGGTCCGAGCCGGAAGACGAGTCTCTCGACGAGATGCTCGCGGAGGAAGAGCCCGACCTCGGCGCCCAGGACGGCGATGACGAGGAGGCCGGCGATGAGCGCGACGACACCGGCGGCGATGAGGACGCCGGCGATGAGGACGTGGACGGCCTGCTGCTCGACGACGGCGCCGACCCCCGGGCAGGCCGCCTGGTCGCCGAGGACGAGGGGGCGCACCCGGCCAGCGAGGCCGATCTGGTAGCCCGTGACACCGGGATCGATGGCGGCGCCGCCAGCGCCGAGGAAGCGTCGGTGCACGTGGTGGAGGACGACGACACCGACATCCGCTCCGAGGACTGACCCGCGGCGCGCTCGTGAGCCGCGCTCGTGAGCCGCGTCCGTGAGCAGCGTGCCCGTGAGCCGGGGGCGGTGCGGCCGCTCAGCTAGCGGGTGAGGGCGCTGGCCGCGGCCCCCGCGTAGAGCTCGGCGGCACGCCAGCAGTACCAGGCGGCCACCGAGCGGTACGGGCGGTAGGGATCGCCGAGCGGCTGCAGTTCGCGGGCACTGGGCATGGGGACCTGCCACGCCAGGCCGTAGCCGCGGCGGACTCCGAGATCACCGGTGGGCCACACATCGGGCCTGCGGAGCTGGAACAGCAGGAACATGTCGGCGGTCCAGGCTCCGATGCCCCGCACCGCGGACAGCCGGGCCTTGAGCTCCTCGTCGGATTCCCGGGCCAGGCCGCGCGGCGACAGCACGACCGTCCCGTCCAGCACCTTGGCCGCCAGGTCCCGCACGGAGGCCATCTTGGCGGCGGACAGGCCAGCCGCGCGGAGCGCCTCGTCCGGGAGGGCTGTCAGCGCCTCCGGGCGCGGCTCGCCGCCGAGCGCCGCGAGCAGCCGCCCGTGGATGGCGGCCGCCGCCGCGCCGGCCAGTTGCTGGTAGACGATCGCCCGCAGCAGCGCGGCGAAGTGCGACTCCCGCGGCCGCTGGAGCCGGGGCAGGCCCGCGTCAGCCAGCAGCCGGGCGATGACCGGGTCCCGGCCCGCGAGGATCCGGGCCGCCTCCGCGTAAGTCACCCGGCGGCCGGCGGATTCCGCGCGGCCGGCCTGGCCGGCGGTAGCGGGATCAGCAGCAGGCATGGTGTCCCCCCCCCCGGCAACTCGGTGCTCCGGCGGGCTCGCGCACACGTCCCGGACCAGCCATGGTGCCACACGCGCACCGGTCCGGCCCTGGGCAGGTGAGGGCCGGGCTGCCGCGTTGATGCCGAGAGGTTATCGATGTGCCATTGACCCTGATATCAACAGGAGACAAGACTGCTGGCCTAGTTTCTCGACGAATGACAAGAACGGAGCTGGTGGGACCTGAGCGATCTCCAGACCCTGGTGGACTACCTCGCCGAGCGCCTCAACACCCCCACCGTGCTCGAGGATCACGAGCAGCGGATGGTGGTGTACTCCTCGCACAGCGCCCCCATCGACGAGGTCCGGCGCGACTCGATCCTCCGCCGGGAGACCCGGCAGGAGGTCAAGGACTGGTTCCGCCAGTTCGGGATCGTGCGGGCGCAGGACCCGCTGCGGATCCCGAGCCACCCGGAGCTGGGGATCCTGGGCCGGCTGTGCGCCCCGGTCCGGTTCCGCGGACGGCTGATGGGGTTCCTGTTCCTGATCGACGACGACCAGCGGCTGGCCCCAGCCGACATCGCCGTCGTGGAGGACGCGCAGCGGCACGCGGCGCTGCTGCTGTCGGAGGAGGAACTGTCGGAAAGGCTGCGCGCCAGCTCGCTGTCGCACCTGCTGGCTCCCGCCGCCGAGCTGCGCCAGGCCGCGGCGCGCCAGCTGATCGACGAGGGCCTGGCGGCCGCCGATGCCGTCCACATCGCCGTCTGCCTCCGGCTTGCCGATGACACCGTCCCGGGCTTGCCGGAGCTGATCCGGGAGGCGCTGTGGGAGCTTGGCCGCAGGCGGGGTCCGGCCTGCCCGCTCCGGACCGTCCGCCGCGATCATGGCGTGCTGCTGGTCGAGCTGCGGGAACCCGATGGCGAGGGCGCTGCCCTGGCGGCGGCCGAGGAAGCGCGGGGGCTGCTGAGCAAGCGCCTCGGCACCGCTCATTCCGCCGTCGGCGCCGGCGTCCCGCCCCGCGTGATCGCCGGGATCGGGGATCCCCAGCCCGTCCTGACCAGCGCCGCGATCTCGTACCGGGAGGCGGTGCTCGCCGCCCGGGTGGCGGCGGCGGTGCCGGCCGTTGGCGAGGTGGCGCGGTGGCGGGAGCTGGGCGCGTTCCGGGCGCTGGTGCAGCTTCCGCCGGGCGAGGCGGCCGGCTCCTGCCTCGACCCCAGGCTGGTCACGCTGCTACGGGCGGAACCGGACCTGCTGCGTACGGTGGAGAGCTACCTCGACTCCGGCGGCGACGCCAAGCGGACCTCGGAGCAGTTGCACCTGCACCGGGCCACGCTCTACTACCGGCTCGGCAAGGCGGAGCGGCTGACCGGCGCCGACCTCCGGGACGGCCAGGACCGGCTGGCTTTGCACCTGGGGCTGAAGCTGGCCCGGCTGACCGGCCGCTACCCGC
>DASQSC010000168.1:0-3428 GCA_035642555.1 Streptosporangiaceae bacterium
CGGCTGGCCTACCTCACCGAGGACGAGCAAGGCCAGCCCCGTGCCCTGCCCCGTTCCGGAAATGACGGCGGAACCGGCGCCCGGCGGCCACGGGTGCTGGTGCGGGTCACCACCGGGGTGGAGGCCCACACCCACGAGTTCGTGGCCACCGCGCACGACGACCAGAAGTTCGGGTTCTCGCTCGCCTCCGGCGCGGCCGATGAGGCGGTCCGGCGGGTGCTCACCGCGCCCGGGCTGGAGCTGGCCGGGCTGCATTCGCACATCGGGTCGCAGATCTTCGACACCGCCGGGTTCGAGGTCGCCGCGCACCGGGTGCTGGAGCTGGCCGTCCGGATCCGCGACGAGCACGAGGTGAACATCGGCGAGCTGAACCTGGGCGGCGGGTTCGGGATCGCCTACGTCAGCGGCGACGATCCGGCCGGCATCAAGGTCGTGGCGCAGAACCTGACCCAGATCCTGCGCGAGCAGTGCGCGGCCGCCGGGCTGCCGCTGCCGCGGCTGGTGGTCGAGCCGGGCCGGGCGATCGCCGGACCCGGCACCATTACCCTGTATGAGGTCGGAACGGTCAAGGACGTGGACGGCCTGCGCACGTACGTCAGCGTGGACGGGGGGATGAGCGACAACATCCGCACCGCGCTGTACGGGGCCGAGTACACCTGCGCGCTCGCGTCGCGGGAGCCCGCCGGGCCGCCCATGCTGTCCCGGCTGGTCGGGCGGCATTGCGAGAGCGGGGACATCGTGGTGAGGGACACCTACCTGCCTGCCGATCTGGCACCCGGCGACCTGGTCGCGGTGGCGGCGACCGGCGCCTACTGCCGTTCCATGGCCAGCAACTACAACCTCGTGCCCAGGCCCGCGGTGGTGGCGGTCCGCGACGGCGCTGCCCGCACCCTGCTCCGCCGGGAGACCACCGCCGACCTGCTGGCACTGGACGAAGGATGAGCATGGCAGCAGCCCCGGGCCGCCCGCTGCGGGTGGCGCTGCTCGGCTGCGGGGTGGTCGGCTCGCAGGTGTACCGGCTGCTCGGGCAGGAGGCGGCCGACCTGGCCGCCCGGATCGGCGCGTCGCTCGAGGTGACCGGCGTGGCCGTGCGGCGGCCGGGCCGGGCGCGGGCGGTCGAGGTGGACCCTGCCCTGCTCACCGCAGACGCGATGGAGCTGGTCACCCGGCCGGGGACCGACATCGTGGCGGAGGTGATCGGCGGCATCGAGCCGGCCAGGTCACTGCTGCTGACGGCGATCAAGCACGGCAAGTCGGTGGTCACCGCCAACAAGGCGCTGCTGGCCGAGGACGGCGCGGCGCTGCACGCGGCGGCGGCCAGCGCCGGGGTGGACCTCTACTACGAGGCATCCGTGGCGGGCGCGATCCCGCTGCTGCGGCCGCTGCGGGAATCGCTGGCCGGCGACGCCGTGTACCGGGTGCTCGGCATCGTCAACGGCACCACCAATTTCATCCTGGACCGGATGGACACCTCCGGCGCCGGCTTCGCCGACGCGCTGGAAGAGGCGCAGGGCCTCGGCTACGCGGAGCCGGACCCCACCGCCGACGTGGAGGGCTTCGACGCCGCCGCCAAGGCCGCGATCCTGGCCGGGCTCGCCTTCCACACCGGGGTCACCGCCGCGGACGTGCACCGGGAGGGGATCACCGGGGTCAGCGCCGCCGACATGGCCAGTGCCCGGGCGCTCGGGCACGTGGTGAAGCTGCTGGCGATCTGCGAGCGCAGCGACGGCGGGGTGTCGGTGCGGGTGCACCCGGCGATGATTCCCCGCGACCACCCGCTGGCGGGGGTCCGGGAGGCCTACAACGCGGTGTTCGTGGAGGCCGAGTCGGCTGGCAGGCTGATGTTCTACGGGGCCGGGGCCGGCGGGGTGCCTACCGCCAGCGCCGTGCTCGGCGACATCGTGGCGGTGGCGCGGAACCGGCTGGCAGGCACCCGCGGCCCGGACGCCACCACCTATGCCGAGCTGCCGGTGCTCGCCATGGGCGAGGCCAGCACCCGGTACCACATCGCGTTGGACGTGGCCGACCGGCCGGGCGTGCTGGCCCGGGTGGCAGAGGCGTTCGCGCGGCAGGAAGTGTCGATCAAGGCCGTCCGGCAGGAGGGCCGCGGCGACGACGCGCAGCTGGTGATCGTGACCCATTCGGCCCCGGACGCCGCGCTGGCCCGGTGCGTGGCCGAGCTGGGCTCGATGGACGTGGTCCGGGCGGTCGCCAGCGTCATGCGGGTCGAGGGGGAGAACGACGAATGAGCAGGGGAGCCTGGGGCCATCGGGGGTTCGGGGGTGCCCCCCGGCCAGCACAGCGGCCTCTCGAGGGCGCACTCAAGGCGGCTGTCCGTGCCACCCCCGGCCAGGGCGCCGCCTCCGCGGCAGCCTGGCCGGGGGTGATAGGCCAGTACTCCGCCCTGCTGCCGGTGCCGCCCGGCGCCCGGGTGATCAGCCTGGGGGAGGGCGCGACCCCGCTGGTGCCGGCCCCGGTGCTGTCCGCCCGCACCGGCTGCGAGGTGTTCCTCAAGATCGAGGGCGCCAACCCGACCGGGTCGTTCAAGGACCGCGGCATGACGGTCGCGGTGACCGCCGCCGTCAGCCGCGGCGCCACCGCCGTGATCTGCGCCTCCACCGGCAATACCAGCGCCAGCGCGGCGGCCTACGCGGCCCGGGCCGACCTGACCTGCGCGGTACTCGTCCCGCGGGGCAAGATCGCGATCGGCAAGCTGGCCCAGGCGCTGGTGCACGGCGCCCGGCTGCTGCAGGTCGACGGCAACTTCGACGACTGCCTGACGCTGGCCAGGACCCTCTCCGAGCGGTACCCGGTGGCCCTGGTCAACTCGGTGAACCCGGACCGGCTGCAGGGGCAGAAGACCGCCGCGTTCGAGATCGTGGAGGCGCTCGGCGATGCGCCGGACGTGCACTGCCTGCCGGTCGGCAACGCCGGCAACATCTCCGCCTACTGGCTCGGCTACACCGAGTACCGCAAGGCCGGCCGGGCCAGCCGGGCGCCGCGGATGCTGGGCTTCCAGGCCAGCGGTGCCGCGCCGATCGTGCGCGGGGAGCGGGTCGCGTCCCCGCAGACGATCGCGACCGCGATCCGGATCGGCAACCCCGCCTCCTGGCAGCTCGCGCTGGACGCGCGGGACGCTTCCGGCGGGCACATCGGCTCGGTGACCGACCGCCAGATCCTCGCCGCCTTCCGGCTGCTGGCCGGGCGGGAGGCGGTGTTCGGGGAACTGGCGTCGGCGGCCGGGGTGGCCGGGCTGCTGCAGGCCCGCGAGCAGGGACTGGTTGCACCGGGGGAGCGGGTGGTCTGTACCATCACCGGTCATGGGCTGAAGGACCCGGACTGGGCGGTGGCGGCCGCCCCCGCGCCGGTGACGATCCCGGCCGACCCGGCCGCCGCAGCCCAGGCCCTGGGCCTGGCCGTCTGAATGG
>DASQSC010000169.1:0-2643 GCA_035642555.1 Streptosporangiaceae bacterium
CGGCCGGCCGGATCCAGCTGATCCGCCCGTTCGAGGTGAGCACGCTCATCCCGGTCTGCAGGCGCGGCGAACGGCCGTCGGCGATCGCGGCGTCCCGGTACATGACGCTCGTCACGGTGATCAACCTATGCCCGGGCCGCGATCCGGGCCAGGCGGTCAGCTGCGGGACACGATCTCGCTGAGCCAGGAGAAGGCGGCCTGCTGCCACAGCCGCTGGCCCAGGCCCTCGCAGTGACCGCCGGCGCCGGCCGAGGCGGTGAACTCGCGGTACTTCTTCTCGCAGCCGAGGGCGTCGAACAGGGTGCGGCTCTGGCTGGCGAAGTCCCCTTCGCCCTCGGTGACCAGGGTGGGGCAGGTGATCTGTCCGGCCCGGCCGGCCAGGGTGTACCCGGTCAGCGTGCGCAGCCACTGGCCGAAGGTGTCCGCCCCCATGGCGGCCATCCGGGAGCCGTAGTACTCCCGGTCGCGCGGCCGGGCGAGGAAGCGTTCCAGCTTCGCGTCGGTGTCCGGGTCTGCGTCCAGCACCTGCTGCCATTCGCGGGGGCCGAAGCTGGCGGCGAACCGGGAGGTGAAGTCGAACTGGCCCGGGTCGCAGACCAGCGCGGTGATGCGCGGCTCGCCGCTGGCGCCGCGCGGTGCCAGGTAACCGCCCAGGCTCCGGCCCACCAGCAGCAGCCGCTCCCGATCCGCGAACGGCTGCGCCAGCACCCAGTCGGTGACCGCGGTCAGCACGGTCTCGAAGTCCGGCCGCATGGGCACCCCGTGTTCCACCAGCATCCCGCCCTGCCCGGGCCCGTCCCAGGCCAGCGCGTTCCAGCCGAGCTCGGTCGCGACCGCGGCGCCGTACTTGTAGATCTCCTCGGCGGTGCCGTCGAAGCCGCCGGGGAACAGGACGGTGGGGCGCGGACCGCCGCCGTCGGGCCCGGGCTGGAGCAGGTAACCGGGCATCGGGACCGGGTCGAACGGGATCGACACCGGCTCGGCCCGGGCGGCCAGCAGCGGCGCCGCCCGGCCGAACGCGTCCCGCTGCTGCTGGTAGGCCTCCCGCACCCGGTCGTCGGCGAGATCGTGGCGGAGGAAGAAGTACGACTGCCGCCAGTACTCGGCGGCGCGCAGGTACCCGCGGGCCGCGAACGTGTGGTGGCCGCGGGCAGCCGCGTCGTCCCCGGCGGCCGATGCCACCCGGGCCGTGTGCGACCAGGCGGAGTGCCACTGGCCGTAGTCGCCCGGGCTGACCCGGCCCGCGGTCGCCAGGGCCTCGCCCAGGTCGGCCGCGTCGGCGTAGGCGCCGATCAGCGTCCGCTCGAGCTGGGCCGCCATGTCCGGGTCGTCGTGCAGCGTAGCGCTGGCCATCTGGTCCCCCTTTGCCCCGCCGTCGACATTCCCAGCCGAGGGCGGTTGACCCGGCGGCGGCACCGGTTCAGGCGCGCACCGCCTGTTCCAGCACGGCGCCCGCGGCGAGCAGCCGCTCCTCGCCGCCGGGCGGGCCGATCAGCTGGATGCTGGCTGGCAGCGGGCCAGCGGCCGGGACCGGCAGCGCCAGCGCGGGCAGGCCGGCCAGGTTGACGGCTGCGGTGATGCCGCGGATCCGGGGCATCCCGGAGGCGTCCTCCAGCCGCGGCGGGAACCCCAGCAGCGTCGGCAGGGCCAGCAGCTCCACCTGGTCCAGCAGCGCGGCCAGGGTCTTGCGCCAGACTGCCGCCTCCCGCCGGGCGGCGGCCAGTTCGGCCGCGGTGACCCTGCTGGACTCGCGCAGCCGGGAGAGCACGTCGGCGCCGATGCGGCCGGGCGCGGTCTCGGCCAGCTCCCGGTCGGACGCCCACGCCTCGGCCGACAGCACGTCCATGGCCGCGGCCTGGGCGGCATCGAGTCCCGCCAGCGTCAGCGGGACGACCTCCCAGCCGGTCGCGGCCAGCGCGGCGTCCACCGCCGCCGTCACCGCCGGGTCGGCGTCAATCGCCACCCGCGCGGCGGTGCCGGGAGCCTCGGCTGCCACCGTGAAGCCCGGCTCCAGCAGCGCCATCCCGGCCGCCAGCCCGGCCACGTCCCGCGCCATGGGCCCGACGGTGTCAAGGGTGGGCGCCAGCGGCCACACCCCGGTCAGCGGGATCCGGCCGCCGGTCGTCTTCAGGCCGGCCACGCCGCAGCAGGCCGCGGGGATCCGGATCGACCCGCCGGTGTCCGACCCGTACCCGACGTCCGCCTCGCCGGCCGCCACCGCCACCGCCGACCCGCTGGAGGAACCGCCGGGGACCCGGGCCGGGTCGAGCGGGTTGACGGGCGTGCCGAACGCCTGGTTGACCCCGCTGATGCCGTACGCAAGCTCATGCAGGTTGACCTTGCCGGCCAGGTGCGCCTCGCCGCGGGCGGCCGCGGCCCGCAGCCCGGCCAGGCAGGCGGCATCCGCCGAGGCGGGCTCCGCCCGGTCGGCGACGGCCCGGCAGGCGGCGGTCGTGGGCAGGCCGGCCACGTCGATGAGGTCCTTCACCGCGACCCGCAGCCCGCCGCCAGGCCCGCTGTCCTTGGTGATCCAGGTGGACATGGCCGATCAGTATCACACGCCCCGGCCAGGTACCGGACGTCCGGCAGCTGACGGCACGCCGGGGCCGTGCCGGGCCCGTGCCCCCTTATGTGGCGAGCGCC
>DASQSC010000170.1:0-5471 GCA_035642555.1 Streptosporangiaceae bacterium
TGGCTGGTCCCGGGGCTGACCGTGCTCGCGGCGGTGATGCTGGTGGCTGGCCTGGCCATCGCGCCCACCCTGATCGCCGGGTACGGGCTGGTGGCCGAGCAGGCCCCGGCCGGGCGCCGGACCGAGGGAATGACCTGGCTCTCGTCGGCGATCTCGGTGGGCGTGGCCACCGGCTCGCCCATCGCCGGCCATCTCATCGACGCCTTGGGCGCCCGCTGGGGGTACGTGTTCGCGGCCGGCTGCGGCGGCGCGGCCGTGCTCACCTGCCTGGCCGGGCTGCGCCGGCTCCGGACCCGCCGCGCCGGGCACGGCGGCGCCGACAGCGCAAACGTGCCTCCCGCCGCGCCGCCGGCCGCATCGGGGCGGGTTAACGTGAGCAGCCCGGACCGCCGCGCTGTACGCTCCGATCATGAGTCGGGAAGGGTGCCCCGGCGGGCCGGGAGCGGCCGTGCCCGGCGGCCGTCGCTGGGCGGCGGCCGCCCGGCGCAGGACCGGGAACTGCGCGCGCAAGGCCGGCAGACGGTCGGCAGGCTGCTGGAGGCAGGCCTGGCCGAGTTCGACGAGCGCGGCTTCCAGACGGTCCGGGTCGACGACATCGTGCGCCGCGCGCAGACCTCGCACGGGACCTTCTACCTCTACTTCGCGAACAAGGAAGACCTGTTCAAGGCCCTGCTGGCGGATGCGCTGGACGAGATGGCAACGATCACCGACGCGTTCCCGGTGGTGACCCGCAACGCCGCGGGGCGGGCGGCGCTCCGGGCCTGGGTGCGCTCGTTCTGCAAGACTTACGAGGCTCACTCGGCCGTGCTGCGGGTGCTCACCCAGGCGGAGCTGGTGGGTGAGGACATCTACGGCGACGGCCTGCAGCTGCTGTTCCGGCTCGCCGAGGCGATGGCCCAGGGCATGACCGCGGCCACCGGCCGGCCCGCGCGGCCGACGGAGGGCGACGGAACCGCGGCCGCCGCGGCCGGCGGGACCGCGGCCGAGGGGACCGGCGGCGGTAGCGCTCGCGCCGAGCTGACCTCACTGGCGTGCCTGCTCATGCTGGAACGGGTCAACTACCTGCTGAGCGTGGAGGTCCGGCTGCCGAGGGACGAGATGGTGGACCGGATCGCCGGCATCATGTACGCCGCGTTCGCCATGCCGGACGTCCCCTAGCCGGTAAGTGCCGGCTCGCCGGGCCGGGTCTGCTGGACGGCGTGGTGGAGCGCGGCGATGAAGGCCGTGGTCGCGGGGGGATCCGGCGGGTCGCCGTAGGTGGCCAGGTAGACACGGCGCCGGAAGTCCCGCAGCGCGGTGGCCTCGATTCCGGGTGCCCGGTGGGTGCGCAGGGCCAGCCCGGGCATGGTGGTGACGCCCATGCCGGCGGCGACGAGCGCCTGTTCGACGATCACGTCGTCACTGGTGTAAGCGATGTGCGGGGTGAAGCCGGCCTTGTCACATGCGTCGGCGAACTCGCGGCGGCAGTTCTCGCAGCCGGCGATCCAGGCGGAGTCGCGGTTGCCTGCCAGCGTCTGGCCGGGTTCGAGGCTGAGCAGGTACATCGGGTCGTCGAACAGGCGGGTGACGCGGATGTCGTCCGGTGTCGTGTCGTCGTAGCGGAAGATGAGGGCGGCGTCGACCTGCCCGGACCGCAGCAGGTCCAGGGCCACCTGCGGGTGGGCGTCGGCCAGGTGCAGTTCGATGCCGGGGTGGTCGCGGCGCAGGGTCGCCGCGGCGTGCGGCATCAGGGCGGCGAGCGCCGACTGGAAGCCGGCGACCCGGACGCGGCCGGTGCGCAGGCCCACCATCGCGGACAGTTCAGCGGCGGCGGCGTCGACCCGGCCGACGATCTCGGCCGCGCGGCGCGCCAGGTGCTCGCCCTCCGGGGTGAGCCGGATGCCCCGGCCGGCCCGCTGGACGAGCCTGGCCCCGGTCTCGGCTTCCAGCCGGGCCAGATGATGGCTGACGGCGGGCTGGGAGTAGTTCAGGTGCTGGGCGGCCTTGGTGACCGAGCCCTGCGCGGCGATCGCCGCGAGAATCCGCAGCCGCACGATATCGAGCATTCATAAAGCTTACTCATGGGTTGCAGCGAAGTTTGGCATTAGACGAATGAGTCATCCGTGCGGGACGCTGACCGGGACGAACCCGTTCGCGAAGAAGGAGGACGCGGTGATGACAACCACTTCGACCGCCCGCCGCCTGGCCGTGCCGGCGGCCGGGCCAGCACTCACCGATCTCATCGCGGCGGTGCGCGACGTGACAGTTATGCGAGCCGACTGGGCGCGCACCGCCTTGCTCGTCGCCGACCAGCTCCGCGCGCACCTGCCCGGCCCAGGCATCCTGACCGGCGGCCAGCGCCGCGGCCAGCCTGGCCGGCCCGCCGGCCACCTGCTGCACGCTGAGCCCGACGGCAGGTTCTCCATCCTCGGCCTGGTCTGGCGACCGGGCCAGAGCACCAGGATCCACGACCACATCACCTGGTGCGTCGTGGGCGTCCTGCAAGGCGCCGAGCACGAAGACCTCTACGACGATCAGCTCAATCCCATCGGCGCGCGGGACAACCACCCGGGCGAGGTCAGCGGGTTCGCCCCGCCCGGTGACATCCACCGCATCCGCAACACCGGCACCCGCACCGCCATCAGCCTGCATATCTACGGCACGGACATCACCCGGATCGGGTCCAGCGCCCGCCGCTACTACACCTGACCCGGGGGTGCTCCGCACCGCGACGGTGACGAAGGCCGCTACCAGGAGGAGAAAGCAAATGACCACGGATATGGGCAGGGTGACCTGCGAGCTGTCGATCTCGGCCGACGGGTACTCGGCCGGGCTCAATCAGAGCGAGCAGCGCCCGTTCGGCGACGACGGCGGCGACGGCTGGGGCAGCGCACTGCACGCCTGGATGTTCGAAGCTCCCGAGGAGAACCGGGCCGAGGCCGGCCAGCTGACCGCCGCCAAAGCATTCATCATCGGCCGCAACATGTTCGGCCCCGTGCGCGGCGAATGGGACCGGCAGTGGAACGGCTGGTGGGGCGACGACCCGCCGTTCCACGCCCCGGTCTTCGTCCTCACCCACCACCCGCGCGATCCGCAGCCGATGGACGGCGGCACCACCTACCACTTCGTCACCGGCGGCATCGAAGCCGCGCTGACACAGGCACGCGCAGCGGCCGGCGACGGCGAGGTCTCCGTCCACGGCGGCGCGACCACCATCAACCAGTACCTCGCCGCCGGCCTGATCGACGAACTGCGGCTGCACATCGTGCCGGTCACGCTCGGCGGCGGCACCCGGCTGTTCGACGGCGTCCCGCCGCTGAAGCTCCAGCAGGTGAAGGCGCGAGCCGCGACCTCGGTCACGCACGTGACCTACCGCGTGCTGTCCTGAAGTGCAGGGCTCTTACCGCGGCCAGGGCCTCCCGGGCGGCGGCGACGTCATGGACCCGGAACACCCGGGCGCCCTCCCAGGCGCTGATCGCCAGCACCGCGAGGCTGCCCTCGGCCCGCTCGCCGACCGGCAGGCCCAGCGTCTCCCCCACGAAATCCTTGTTCGAGGCCGCCACCAGCACCGGCCAGCCGGTCGCGACCAGTTCCCCGGTCCGCCTGGTCAGCTCCAGCGACTGCCAGGTGTTCTTGCCGAAATCGTGCGCCGGGTCGATGAGGATCCCGTCGGGCCTGACCCCGGCCCGCACCGCCCGGTCCGCCTCCCTGGTGACCTGCCCGATGACGGCGGCGGTGACGTCCCGGTAGGCGGGCCGGTGCGGCCTCGTGCGCGGCGCCAGCCCGCCCGCGTGCGCGCAGACCAGGCCGGTCCCGTAGGCCGCGGCGACCTCGGCCAGCCGCGGGTCCGCGCCGCCCCACGCGTCGTTGAGCAGGTCCGCGCCCGCCGCGGCGGCTTCCGCCGCGACCTCCGCCCGCCAGGTGTCGACGCTGACGACCACCCCGGGATGGTGCGCGCGGACGGCCGCGATCAGGCCGGTCACTCGCCGGATCTCCTCCGCCGGGCTGACGTCGTCACCCGGGCCCGCCCTGACGCCGCCGATGTCCACGATGTCCGCGCCGGCCTCGACCGCCCGCCCGGCCGCGGCCAGCGCCTCGGTGAACCCGTACGTGGCGCCGCGATCGTAGAAGGAGTCCGGCGTCCGGTTCACGACGGCCATGATCGCGAACGATCCCGGCTCCCATTCGCGCCCGCCCAGCCGCAGCACGCCCGGCGGGGCGGCGGGCTGGCGCCCGGCGTCAGGGTTCACCAGGGCAGGATAGGCTCACGGCCGGCCCGGCCAGCCGCTGGCGGGGACTGAGCTCTCCCCGATCTCGGGCAGAATCGTTGACGTGCAGTTCCTTGGCGGGCAGGCCCCTGCCCACGACCTGACCTATAGCGACGTGTTCCTGGTCCCGCAGCCGTCGGCGGTGGAGTCACGGCTGGATGTCAGCCTGGCCACCAGCGACGGCAGCGGCTCCACCATCCCGGTGGTGGTGTCCAACATGACGGCGGTTTCCGGCCGCCGGATGGCGGAGACGGCCGCCCGCCGCGGCGCCATCGCGATCCTGCCCCAGGACATCCCGATCGACGTGGTGGCCGAGGTGGTGGCCTGGGTCAAGGGCCGGGACCTGGTCCACGACACGCCGATCACGCTGGGGCCCGGCGACACCACCGGGCACGCGCTGAGCCTGCTGCCGAAGCGGGCGCACGGGGCCGTGGTGGTGGTCGAGAACGGCCGCCCGGCCGGGGTGGTGACCGAGGCCGACTGCACCGGGGTGGACCGGTTCACCCAGGTCCGCCACGTGATGTCGGCCGACCTGCTGACCCTCCCGGCGGGCACGGACCCGCGGCGGGCGTTCGAGGTGCTGCACGGCGGCAGGCACCGGCTGGCGCCGGTGGTGGACGAGGCCGGCCGGCTGGTGGGCATCCTGACCCGCACCGGGGCGCTGCGCGCGACGCTCTACCAGCCGGCCACCGACGACCACGGGCGGCTGCGGATCGGGGCCGCGGTCGGGATCAGCGGCGACGTGGCGACCAAGGCGAAGCAGCTGCTCGAGGCCGGGGTGGACATCCTGGTCGTGGACACCGCGCACGGGCACCAGCAGAAGATGGCCGCCGCGCTGCGCGCGGTGCGCGGGACCGGCCCCACCGTGCCGGTGGCGGCGGGGAACGTGGTCACGGCCGCCGGCACCAGGGACCTGATCGCCGCGGGCGCTGACATCGTGAAGGTAGGCGTCGGGCCGGGCGCGATGTGCACCACCCGGATGATGACCGGGGTGGGGCGGCCGCAGTTCAGCGCGGTGCTGGAATGTGCCGCGGAGGCGCGCCGGCACGGCGCGCACGTGTGGGCGGACGGCGGCATCCGGCACCCCCGGGACGTCGCGCTGGCGCTGGCCGCCGGGGCATCGAACGTGATGATCGGCTCCTGGTTCGCCGGGACCTACGAGTCGCCCGGCGACACCTTCCGCGATGCCGACGGCCGCCTGTACAAGGAGAGCTTCGGGATGGC
>DASQSC010000171.1:0-4958 GCA_035642555.1 Streptosporangiaceae bacterium
CTGCACGCGTCCGCCAGCGACCTGCAGTGGTTCGTCTCCTCGTACACGCTGGCGCTGGCGGTGGCGCTGCTGCCGGGCGGCCTGCTGGGGGACCGGTTCGGCCGCAAGAAGGTCATGCTGGTCGTGCTGGCGGCGTTCGGCCTCGGCTCCCTGGCCTGTGCCTACTCACCGGGCCCGGGCGCGTTCATCGCGGCGCGCATCCTGCAGGGACTCAGCGCGGGCGCGATGGTCCCGCTGGTCCTGTCGGTGCTGGCGGTGGTCTTCACGGATGAGGAGCGGCCGCGGGCGGTCGGGGTCTGGGCAGCCGCCAACTTCCTCGCGCTGCCGATCGGGCCGATCCTCGGCGGCTGGCTGCTCTCGGACTTCTGGTGGGGCTGGGTGTTCCTGCTGAACCTGCCGGTGGTGGCGATCGGGCTGATCGCGGTGGCCACGCTGGTGCCGGAGTCCCGCGCGCCGGAGCGCCGGGCGCTGGACCTGGCCGGGATGGTGCTGTCCACCGGCGGCCTCGCACTGCTGGTCTACGGCTTCATCGAGGCCGGCCAGGACGGCTGGTCCTCGGTCACCGCGATCACGGCCATGTCGGCGGCGGCGGTGATCCTGGCCGGGTTCGCGCTGTGGGAGCGGCGGCTGAGCAGCCGGCCGGGCCGGCCGCCGCTGGTGGACCTGGGGCTGTTCCGGTCGGCCAGGTTCACCTGGGGCACGATCCTGCAGGCGTTCGGCATCTTCGCGATGTTCGGGCTGTTGTTCGCGATGCCGCAGTTCTTCCAGGCCATCCTGGGGGTGAATGCGATGGGCAGTGGCCTGCGGCTGCTGCCCATGATGGCAGGACTTGCCCTGGGCGCCCCGCTGGCCGACCAGGTGGCCAGGCGCATCAGCGCCAAGCTCACGGCCGCCCTCGGGTTCGCCATCCTGGCCGCCGGCCTCACCCTCGGCACGACCATGACCGCGGCCAGCGGCGAGGGGCTGATCGCCGCCTGGACGGGGATCGCCGGGCTCGGCTTCGGGCTGGCCTTGGCGACCGCGGCTAGCGCAGCCCTGGTGGAGCTGCCCGCCGACCGCGCCGGCATCGCGTCGGCA
Source organism: Streptosporangiaceae bacterium (assembly GCA_035642555.1). Classification (GTDB taxonomy): domain Bacteria; phylum Actinomycetota; class Actinomycetes; order Streptosporangiales; family Streptosporangiaceae; genus JAIRTY01. Next base: position 1,078 of record DASQSC010000171.1, read on the forward strand.
GTCATGCAGGCGGTGCAGAAGGCCGGGGCGCCACTGTCGGCGGCCGTCCTCGGCAGCGTGGTCAGCTCGGCCTACGAATCGCAGCTGCACCTGGCCGGCCTGCCGGCGGCGGCCGCCGGGGCGGTGCGCAGCAGCGTGTTCGGCGGTATCGAGGTGGCCCGCAGGCTCGGCTCGCTGCCACTGCTCGCATCGGTCCGGGACGCGTTCGCGCACGGCATCGATGCCATGCTGTGGGTGGGCGTCGGCATGGCCGCGGCGGGCATCGTGGCGGCGCTGATGTTCCTGCCCTGGCGCGCGACGACCAGGGAGCGCGCCGCCGCCCCCGCCGGGCCGCCGGAAGGGGCAGAATCGGCACATGAGCACGTCGCCTGAACGGGGGGGTCTCGGGGGGTCGTCCCCCCGGGCCATGCCCCGCCGGGGGGGTCTCGGGGGGTCGTCCCCCCCGGCCAGCACTGCGGCCTCGCCGGCCCGTCCTGGCCTGCGCGAGCGCAAGAAGGCCAGGACGCGGGCCGCCATCCGGCAGCAGGCCCTGCGGCTGTTCCGCCAGCAGGGGTATGACGCCACCACCGTTGAGCAGATCGCGGAGGCCGCCGAGGTCTCCCCGAGCACGTTCTTCCGCTACTTCCCGACCAAGGAGGACGTCGTCCTGCAGGACGACATGGAATTCCGGTGGGCAGACGCGCTCCGCTCGCAGCCGCCGGACCTGCCGCCGATCGCGGCGATCCGCGCCTCCATGCTGGCGGCGATGGGCACCCTGTCGGAGGAGGACCTGCAGCTGCTGCAGGAAAGCGCGCAGCTGTCCACCACGGTCCCGGCCATCCGCGCGCGCATGCTCGACGATTTCGGCCGGACCGTGCAGATCTTCTCGGAGATGCTAGCCGAGCGGGTCGGGCAGAACGCGGAAGACCGGGCGGTCCGGGCCGTGGCCGGCGCGGTGCTCGGCATTGCCATGACCGCCTGGTTCGCCACCTCAGGCGACCTCATGAAGTTCGGGGAAGAATTCGAGCGCGGCCTCGCCCTCCTCGAGTCCGGCCTGCCGCTGTAGCGGGCTGGTCCGGCGGGGCACAAGCCGTTCCAGGCTGTGCCACGCCGGCCCTGCCCGCCGGGCCCGGCCGGGTAACTTCCCGTTCCGGATCGTGCTAGGTCTCGGCGCCGAAGGCCTTGATCTCCTCGTACTCGGTCTCGGTGAGCTGCCGCGGGACGTCGTTGCTCGCCACCTTGGCGCTCTGGACCTGGTGCTTGATGCCGTCCACCACTTCCGGATTGGCCAGCGTGGTGACGTCGCCGACGTCGGTGAAGTTCGACACCGAGGCGATCACCCGGCGCATGATCTTCCCGGACCGGGTCTTGGGCATGTCCGGCACGATCCACACGTTCTTGGGCCGGGCGATCTTGCCGATCTCGGTCTCGATCGCCGTGACCACCTTCCGGGCCATGTCGTCGCCGGCAGCGAAGCCGGGCTTGAGCGAGACGTACATCTCGACGGCCCGGCCCCGGATGTCGTCGATCACCGGCACGGCCGCCGCCTCGGCGATCTCCCGCACGGTGAGCGCCGCGGATTCCAGTTCCTTGGTGCCCAGCCGGTGCCCGGCCACGTTGATCACGTCATCGACCCGGCCCAGGATGCGGTAGTACCCGTCCGGCGCGCGGACCGCGCCGTCGCCGGCGAAGTACGGCCAGTCGTGCCAGTCCTTGCTGCCCGGATCCTTGTTGTACTTCCGGTAGTAGACGTCGAGGAACCGCTCGTCCTGGCCCCACACCGTCTGCATGATGCCCGGCCACGGGTTGCGGATGCAGATGTTGCCGGCCCGGCCGTCGGGCACCTCCTCGCCGTTCTCGTCGAGGATGGCCGGGTAGATGCCGATCACGGCAGGGCCGCAGCTACCGGGCTTCATCGGGTTGAGCGCCGGCAGCGTGGAGCCCAGGAACCCGCCGGTCTCGGTCTGCCACCAGGTGTCTACGATGACGGCCTCGCCCTTGCCGACCTCCTTGTGGTACCACCGCCACACCTCGGGCTCGATCGGCTCGCCGACGGTGGTCATGTGCTTGAAGTGGTAGTCGTACTTGGCCGGCTCGTCCGGGCCGACCTTGCGGAGCATCCGGATCGCGGTCGGCGAGGTGTGGAAGATGTTCACCCCCAGCCGGTGCGCGATCCGCCAGGGCCGGCCCGCGTCCGGGTAGTTCGGCGTGCCCTCGTAGATCACGCTGGTGGTGCCCAGCGCCAGCGGCCCGTACACGATGTAGGAGTGGCCGGTGATCCACCCGATGTCGGCCATGCACCAGTAGGTGTCATCGGGATGGATGTCCTGGTAGTACTTGGACGTCCCGGCCACATAGGCCAGGTAGCCGCCGGTGGAGTGCTGGGCGCCCTTGGGCCGCCCCGTGGTGCCGGAGGTGTACATGAGGAACAGCGGCGCCTCGGCCGGCATCGACTCCGGCGCCACGGTCGCACCCCGGTACGGGCCGATGATGTCGTCGACGAACACGTCCCGGCCCTCGGCCATGGGCGTGGGCGAGGACTCCTGGCCCGGGTACCGGCGCCACACCAGCACCTTGTCGACCTCCTGGCCCTGGCGGCGGGCCTCCTCGACCGCCTCGTCCGCCTTGATCTTGTGGTCCACCAGGTCACCCGAGCGCCAGTAGCCGTCCATGGTGATCAGCACGCGGGAGCCGGAGTCGGCGATCCTGGTGCCGCAGGCGTTGCCGCTGAACCCGCCGAACACCTGCGAGTGGATGACACCCAGCCGGGCGCAGGCGAGCATGGTGATCGGCAGCTCGGGGACCATCGGCATGTGCAGCGTGACCCGGTCGCCGGCCTTGAGGCCGCAGTAGTCACGCAGCAGCGCCGCGAACTCGTTGACCCGGTAGTAGAGGTCACGGTAGGTGATCGCCACCGGGTCCACCGATTCCGGCTCGGGCAGCCAGATCAGGGCGGCCTTGTTGGCGCTGGTCGCCAGGTGCCGGTCCACGCAGTTGTAGCAGGCGTTCAGCCGCCCGCCCACGAACCACTTCCAGAACGGCGCGTTGGCGGTGTCCAGCACCGTGTCCCACTTCTTGTCCCAGCTCAGCAAGTTGGCGTAATCGGTGAAGCAGTCCGGGAACTTGTCCTCAGCGAACTGGTCGAAGATCGCCGGGTCGGCCGCGTTCGCCTGCCGGACGAACGACTCGGGCGGCTGGTAGTACTCCTCCTCGCGCCAGTGCACCGCGATCTGGGCCTCGGAGACCTGCTGGGTCTCCTGGCTTTCGGTCATTTGCTCGTCCTCCTCCGGGCGGAGATGACTGTTCAGAGAGCGGGTACGGCCCGCCCCGGGCGGCTGCCCGTGGCTGCCGGGACGCGAGCCCGCGGTCCCGGGAATGCGGGGCATCCGGCTGCGGGCGCGGCACCGGGAGACATCATGGCCCGGGCCGTCCCGGGCGGCCCCGGCACCGGGCCGCCGCCGGTCTCGGCTGCTCCGCAGCCGCTCAGCATGGAGGCGGCCGGGACCCGCTGAGGGCAGGCATCGCCGACCGACCACGCGGAGACGTCAACGTCATGGTGCCCTCGCATGCTGGGAGTGACTGAATTCTACCGCTGGGGCAAGCCAGGGACCAGGGTCAAGATCCCTGCCCCGGGGCGGCGGCCGGGGGCGCCCGCGGGGCCGAGCGGGCAGCAGCTTCCATAGCCGTGGCCTTCGCATGACCGGCAGCCGGAGCCCTGCGCGGTAGCCTGCTGGGATGTCCGGCGCGGCGGCAGGCCGCGCCCAGCAGACCGGCGGAGGGCGGGCGCAGTTGAGCGGCGGGGATGAGGCTCAGCGGGGGAGCGGCGGGACGGGCAGGACCGGCGGGCGCGGCGGGACCGGCGGGGTGGCCGTGATCATGCCCACCTACAACGAGCGCGAGAA
>DASQSC010000172.1:0-6289 GCA_035642555.1 Streptosporangiaceae bacterium
GGGATCGAGCAGCACCTGGACCCTGGCCGGCGCGTCGCGCGCGGTGAGGCGCCGCAGCAGCACCGCCCGGTGCCGGTCGCCCGGGGCCGCCAGCGCGTCGGCGCACTCGACGATGCCGTCGCCGGTCACCCACCGGCCGTGCCAGATGAGGGTGCCCGGATCGTAGTAGCCTCCCCACACGAAGCGGCTGTCCGGGGTGACCGCGTAGCCGCTGTCGCCCCCCACCAGCGCGGCGAACACGGCATCGGAGTGCCAGCGCGGCACGCACAGCCAGGCGATCTCACCGTGCGGACCGACCAGCGCGCCGCGTTCCCCGTCGGCGATCAGCGCGTACTCGCGCAGAACCTGCGGGGTGAATGCCTGCGTGGCTTGGGTCGCGATCACTGCCTGGAGCTACCTCCCAGGAGGCGATCGGCTACCCGGGACCGGCCGGCCCAAACGCCGCGGACGCTGCGCGGCCGTCAGCGCGGATGTTTAGCGGCCGACACCAGGGCATGAAGACCCGGTCCGACCAACCAACCGGAGGTGCGCATGACGACCGCGACCATCAGCCGGCCGGCCATGCTCCCGGCAGCGGGCCTGAAAGACGACGGTGAGCTGCTCAAGGTCATACAAACCAGGCCCGGGGGCGACAGCCAGCGGACGGCGGCCTGCGAGATCCTGGTGGGCCGGTACGACTCGCTGGTGCGGTCCTGCGTGCAGCGTTACCGCGACAGCCCGGAGCTGGTCGAGGACCTGATGCAGGTCGGGTACGTCGGGCTGCTCAAGGCGATCAACAACTTCGACCCGGAGATCGGCAGCAGCCTGGCCGCCTACGCGCAGCCCTGCATCAGCGGCGAGCTCAAGCGGCATTTCCGGGACAAGCGCTGGCAGGTACACGTGAAGCGGTCGGCGCAGGAACTGCTGCTGCAGCTGCGCAAGGCCCGGGAGGACCTGACCCAGCGGCTCGGCCGCGCCCCGGCCGACCAGGAACTGGCGGAACATCTCGGCGTCGGGATCGACGAGCTGCTCGACGCCCGCCGGGCCGACATGGTGTTCCACTCCCGGTCGCTGGACGCCCCGCTCAGCGGGCAGGACGACCCCAGCCTGGCCGACCTGCTGGGGCAGGAAGACCCGGGCGTCGAGCACGCCCTGGACATGGCGGCGGTGCAGGCCCACTGGAACGAGCTCCCCGAGCGGGAGCAGCGGATCCTCACCCTGCGCTTCTACGGAAACATGACCCAGGCGCAGATCGGGGAACAGCTCGGTATCTCCCAGATGCACGTGTCCCGGCTGCTCGCCCGGGCCCTGGACTACCTGCGCCGGTGCCTGCTCAGCAGCGGGGAGGAGCGGGTCCAGCCCGCGGCCGAAGGGGCCTGACCAGGCAGTCAGTGCTCCCTGGGCGGCGGCTCGCCGACCCGGAACGCGAGCATGGTCATGTCGTCGCGTACCTCGCCGCCGCAGAACTCCAGCGCCAGTTCCTGCAGGCGGGCGACGATCTGGCCGGCCGGCTGCCCGGCCATGGCCGCGATCTCGCCGATGAGCCGGTCGTCGAAGTACTGGCCGTCCGGCCCGCGGGCATCCGCCACCCCGTCGGTGACGAATACCAGCACATCGCCGGTGGACAGGTCGTGACCGGCGGTGCCCAGCTCGGCGGCGGGGAAGACGCCGAGCGGCAGCCCGCCGCCGGGCAGCTGCGAGGCGTGCCCGTCCCGCACCGCCAGCACCGGGCCGGGATGACCCGCCCCGGCCAGCTCAACCCGCAGCGAGGGGCCGCGCCAGCGGAGGCGGGCAGCGCAGGCGGTGACGAACCGGCCCGCCAGCTCCTCATCCAGCAGCACCTCGTTGACGCCCGCCAGCACCGCTGCCGGGTCCGCCTCCGAGCGGGCCAGCAGCCTGGCCGCGTGGCGGGCGACGGAGCTGGCGGCGGCGACGCCCTCGCCCCGCCCGCACGCCTCTCCCAGGATCACGCCATACCCGTCCGGGGTCTGGTACACGTCGTAGAAGTCCCCGCCCACCTCAGGCGACTCCGTCGCCGCCAGGTGCGCGGCGGCGACCTCCACGCCCGGGATGCCGGGCAGCTCGCGGGGGAGCAGGGCGGACCGCAGCGCATCCGTCACCTGGGCGTGCCGCTGCAGCATCCGGCCGGTCCGGATCGCCAGCGCGAGCTGCGCGCCTAGCTCTTCCAGCAGGCCCAGGTCGGCCAGGCCGAACGGGCCGCGGCTGCCGCGCCGGGCGAGGGTGAGGACGCCGTAGCGGTGACCGCCGTCGGCTATCGGGACGCTCACCAGCGAGGTCGCGTCGAGCAGCATGAGCAGCGGCACGCCCCCAGGCCCGTCGCCCAGGATCCCGGCATCCGCGACGTGCGCGACCAGCTGGCCCCCGTCGGCGTCGCGGACGAGGAACGGAATCGAGCCCGGCTCCGGGTCGCGGACCGCGGCGACTCCCGCCAGCGCTGCCGAGCCCTGATCCTGCGGGCCGGTGACGAGCTGCCGCCGCAGCCGCTGCCCGCGCATCATGTCCACGATCACCCACTCGGCCAGCTCGGGCGCGAGCAACCGGGCGCACTCGGCCAGCAACACGTGCTCGCTGCCGGTGGCGCTGCCGAGCAGCAGCCTGGTCACCCCGGTCACCAGGTCGATCCGCCGGGTCATGGCGGCGACGACGGCGGCGTCGGCCTGGTCGGCGCGGCCGGTTGCGGCCCCGTCCGGCCCGGCGCCCTCCGCGGATCCCCCGACCGCGACGATCAGCTGGTCCTCGTCCTCGCCGAGCCGGGCCGGCGCCACGGTCAGCTCGCATTCGGCGGCTCCCCCGGAGGTGAGCATCTCGCCCCGCACCCGGCCCGGCCTTCCGGTCCGGATCACCGTGGCCAGCTGGGTCTCGACCGCGGCCCGGGAGGTGTGATTCAGGAACGCCGTGAACGGCTTGCCGGTCGCGTACCCGGACGGCATCCCCAGCACATCACCGGCCGACCGGTTGGCCCGGCGCACCGTGCCGTCCCGGCCCAGCTGGAACAGCGGCACCGGGGCGTCGGCGAACAGCGCCCGCAGCAGCCGCCGCTCCGCATGCCAGGCGGCCGGCGGCGTGCCCTCGCGGCTGTCCCCGCCCCCGGCCTCCGCCTTTCCCAGCAGTTCGATGGCGGCGTCCAGCTCCGCCAGCGCCGCCTCCAGCGTGGGACGCAGCCGTGCCCCGCGCAGCGATGCGGTCTGGCGCAGCGCGTCGCGCCTGGCCCGCAGCCCAGCCAGCTCGCTGTCAAGCTGCGGCAGCCCGCCGTCCAGCTCCATGGCCGTCAGCCCGCCCGGCCCGGCGGCGACTCGGTGATCGTCCTTGCGACCTCGGTGACCTTGACGCTCTGCTGCTGGGATATCTCCCGCATCCGGCCCAGCGCCTCGTCCGCGCTGCAGCCGAGTGCCTGCATGAGGATGCCCTTGGCCTGATCCACCACCGCCCGGGCGCGTGCCGCCTCACTCAGCTGGCGGGCGGTGCGGCGGGCGTCGCCGTACCTGGACACGTTGCTCACGACCGACCCGCCCGCGGCCAGCAGCAGCTCGGCCAGCTGGAGCTGGCCGGGGTCGAGGGAGTTGGGCCGGGCCCCTGCCAGTGACAGCGTGATCGCCCCCGCCGGGTCGGGCTGATGGACCAGCGTCACCGAGCAGCGCACTCCGCGTGCCAGGGCAGCGTGGGCGTACTCGGGCCAGGCCAGGTCGTCCAGGGTGTCGGGGCAGTGTGCCAGCATGCCGGTGGCAAGGGCCGTCAGGATCGGTCCCCGCCCGCTGCGCACCTCCCGCTCGACCAGGTCCGCGAGGTCGGGGTGACTGGCCGCGACCTCGGCGGGCTCGGCCGGCTCGGCGCCGAGCCACAGTGCCGCCGCCGCGCCCGCGCAGCCAGGCACCTGCCGCGCGGCCAGCTGGACCACCTCGTTGAGCGACCGTGACCGCGACTTGTCGCCGGTGCTCACCAGGTCCGCGGCTTGCCGGGCGAATTCATGCAAGCTCACGGTCACCTCCGGCTGCCTGCTCAGGAGCGGGCAGCCGGAGAGCGGCTGCCCGGCGGCTCTGCCCCGCCTCTCATACTGCCACCGGCCCGAGCCTGCCGGCACCACCCGGGGTTCCGGTTGTGGTCAGGACTTCCCGTTGCGCCCGGCGGCCGGACCGGCCGGCTGCTGCCGCAGGCACTGCTCCATGCAGGCCAGCAGTTCCTCGGTGTCCACCGGTTTGGTCACGTGCGCGCTGGTGCCTGCGACCAGGCTCTTGGCACGGTCCTCGGGCATCGCCCGGGCGGTGACCGCGATCACCGGCAACTCGGCGAACCGGGGGATCTTGCGGATGGCCGCGGTGGTGGCGTAGCCGTCAAGCTCCGGCATCATCACGTCCATCAGCACCAGGTCGATGTCGTTGCTGGCCAGCAGCGCGTCAAGGCCCTTCCGGCCGTCCGGCGCGTGGCTCACCGACAGCCCGTACAACTCGAGCACGCTGGTGATCGCGAACACGTTGCGGACGTCGTCGTCGATGATGAGCACCTTCCGGCCGCGCAGGGCATGGTGCGGGTTGACGGGCGCCGGCTCGCCGTTCTCCCCGGCCTGCGCGGCAGGCCGGGTCTCGCCGTTGCCCGGGTGGCCGGCGCCCGCGCCGATCTCCGGGCCCCGCCTGGCGGTCTCCGGCCTGGCGGTATCCGGCGAAGCCGCGTCCGGCGTGGCTTCCGCCGGCTTGGCGGCACCCGGCCCGGCGGCGCCCGGCCCGGCGTCCCGGTTGCCGGCGCCGCGCTTGACCGGAGCCTGCCTGGCCCGCGCCGGCGGCGGGGCGGTCTCGCCGGGCAGCACCGGCCCGGCCGCCGTCACCGGGCCGGGCTCTGGCTCGGCGACCTGGCCCGGCCCGAGCACCCGGTCCGGTCCGAGCACCCCGTCCGGTCCGAGCACCCCGTCCGGCCCGGGTACGTCGCCGATCAGGCTCGCGGCCGACCGGTAGGAACGCGGCAGCAGCAGCGTGAACGTGCTGCCCCGGCCGGGCTCGCTGTCGGCGGTGATCTGGCCGCCCAGATGCGGCGCGATCTCCCGGCAGATGGCCAGCCCCAGGCCGGTCCCGCCGTAGCTGCGGTTGCCGGTGGTGTCCCCCTGCTCGAAGGCGCCGAAGATGGTGCCGAGGTTCTCGGGGGAGATGCCGATGCCGGTGTCGCTCACCGCGAAGGCGATCTCCTGATTCCCGTCCGGGTCTCGCGGCCCCGCGAGCCGCACGGCAAGCTCCACCCGGCCCGCGTGGGTGAACTTGATCGCGTTCGAGATCAGGTTGGCGAGCACCTGCCGGAGCCGCTGCCGGTCGGTGAACAGCTCGGCGGGCACGTCCGGGTCGACCTTGATCTCGAAGTCGAGCCGCTTGTCGGCCGCCAGCGGCCCGAACACGCTGCGCAGATCGTCGGCGAGGGGGGCCAGGCCCACGTTCTCCGGATGCAGGTCCATCCGCCCCGCCTCGGCCTTGGACAGGTCCAGGATGTCGTTGATCAGCTGCAGCAGGTCCGACCCGGACGAGTGGACCACGTGCGCGTACTCCACCTGCTTGGGGGTGAGGTTCCCGGTCGGGTTCTGAGCCAGCAGCCGGGCCAGGATGAGCAGGCTGTTGAGCGGGGTGCGCAGCTCGTGCGAGACGTTCGCGAGGAACTGCGACTTGTACCTGGAGGCGAGCGCGAGCTGCTGGGCCCGCTCCTCCAGCTCCTGCCGGGCCTGCTCGATCTCGACGTTCTTGATCTCGATGTCGCGGTTCTGCCGGGCCAGCTGGGCGGCCTTGTCTTCCAGTTCCTCGTTCGACTGCTGCAGGTCTTCCTGGCGGGCCTGCAGCTCGGCCGCCAGCCGCCGGGACTGCTCGAGCAGCGCTTCGGTCCGCGCGTTGGCCATGAGCGCGTTGACGTTGACCCCGATCGTCTCCATGAGCTGTTCCAGGAAGTCCTGGTGCGCCTGGGTGAACGGCCGGAACGAGCCAGCCTCGATCACGCCCAGCACCTGGCCCTCGAACACGATCGGCATGATGATCAGGTTGACCGGGGCCGCCTCGCCGAGCCCGGACGAGATCTTCACGTAGTCGGCCGGGGCATCGGTCACCAGGATCGGCCGCCGGGTCTTCGCGGCCTGGCCGATCAGCGACTGGCCGAGCCGGAAGTGGGTGGGGGAGTCCTTGTCCGCCACCAGCCCGTAGCCGGCGATCAGCCGCAGCCGCAGGTCCCGGCCCTCGGTGTCGGCCAGGAAGAACGTCCCGTGCTGGGCGCCGATCAGCGGCACCAGCTCTTCCATGATCAGGTCGGCCACGGTGGCGAGGTCGCGCTG
>DASQSC010000173.1:0-2544 GCA_035642555.1 Streptosporangiaceae bacterium
TGGCAGGGCGAGCACATCGCCATGGGCACGAACGTGGACTGCTACCAGCGGGCCGAAGGCCGGTACCGGCTGATGCCCGGCATCCTGGCGGCACTGCGGGATGCCGCCAACCCGTTCTCGATCCTGACCAAGGGCACGCTCATCCTGCGGGACGCCGATCTGCTCGCCGAGGCGTCCGAGATCACCGAGGTCGGGCTGGCGGTGTCGGTGGGCTGCGCGGACGAGGACCTGTGGCGGGCCATCGAACCGGGCACCCCGAGCCCGCTGCGACGGCTGGCGGTGTGCGCCGAGCTGGCCGGACGCGGGATGCCGTGCTCGGTGCTGATGGGGCCGGTCGTCCCGTTCCTGTCCGACTCCCCCGCCCAGCTCGCCCGGACCGTGCGGCTGGCCGCGGAGGCGGGCGCCAGCTCGGTCACGCCGATTGTGCTGCACCTGCGCCCGGGAGCGCGGGAGTGGTTCCTGGCCTGGCTGCGCGAGCATCACCCGCGGCTGGTGCCCCGGTACCGGGCGCTGTACGGGCGGGGGGCCTACGCGCCGCGGGAGTACCAGCAGCAGGTCGCCGCCCAGGTACGGGAACTGGCTGAGCGGTACCGGGTGGGCCGGGGCAGCCAGCACCGCGGGCACCGGGCAGCGCGGGCAGCGGCCGGGGCGGCCAGCCGCGCCCCGGCGGAGCCCGTTCAGCTGTCGCTGCTGTGACGATCTAGCCGCGCGGGGGCGCAACCGGAGCGGCGGCGGGCGGCCCGTAGAGTGGGATTCCGTGGCAGCCGACCAGATCCATGCTTCCCGCCGCCGGCCGGTGCCGGACGCCCTGGCCGTCCGGACGGTGCCGGTCCCGGATCCGGGGGACCTGCTGCCACTGCTGGCCGAGCCCGCGGCCCTGGCCTGGCTGCACCACGGTGAGGGGCTGGTCGGCTGGGGCGAGGCGGCCCGGGTCGTGCTGCCAGCCGGGGTGGACCGGTTCGCGGCCGGGGAGAAATGGCTGCGCGCCGTTTTCGAGGCCGCCGAGATCGAGGATCAGGTCGGGCTGCCGGGGTGCGGGCCGGTGGCGTTCGGCAGCTACACCTTCGACCCTGCCTCCGAGGGCTCGGTGGTGGTGATCCCGCGGGCGGTCGCCGGCCGCCGGGACGGCCAGGCGTGGCTGACCACGATCGGCGGGGAGGCCGGACCGCCGGCCGGGCCGGTCCCGGTCCAGCCGGTCGCCGGCCCCGTGCGCTGGCATGACGGGACCCTCACCGCGCTGGAGTGGCAGCAGGCGGTGGCGGCGGCCGTGGTCAGGATCCGGGCCGGGGCGCTGCGCAAGGTGGTGCTGGCAAGGGACCTGTTCGCGACCGCAGCCGACCCGTTCGACGTGCGGGTGCTGCTGGGCAGGCTGGCGGGCCGGTACCCGGACTGCTACACGTTCTCCTGCGCCGGGCTGGTGGGCGCGACCCCGGAGCTGCTGATCCGGCGGGAGGAGCAGAACGTCAGCTCGCTGGTGCTGGCCGGGACCGTGCCCAGGGGCAGCACCCTGGCCGAGGACCGTGCCTACGGTGACGGGCTGCTGGCGTCGGCCAAGGACGCCGAGGAGCACGCCTACGTGGTGGACTCGGTGCGCGACGTTCTCGCCCGCCACTGCGACCGGCTCGAGGTGGCGGCCGCGCCCTCGCTGCTGCGGCTGGCGAACCTGCAGCACCTGGCGACCGCGGTGACCGGGCGGCTGGCGGCCGACGCGTCGGCGCTGGCGCTGGCCGCCGAGCTGCACCCGACCGCGGCGGTGTGCGGGACCCCCGCCGACGCCGCGCTGGAGCTCATCCGCGAGCTGGAGGGGGTGGACCGCGGGCGATACGCCGGCCCGGTCGGCTGGCTGGATGCGCGCGGGAACGGGGAATGGGGCATCGCGCTGCGGTGCGCCGAATTGGACCGCACCCGGGCGCGGCTGTTCGCCGGGTCCGGTATCGTGGCCGGCTCGGACCCGCGGTCCGAGCTCACCGAGGACCAGCAGCCGAAGTTCCGGCCGATGCAGTACGCGATCGAGGGCTGAGGCGCCACGATGCTGCTCGCCAGGCCGTTCCTCGTGCCCGGACGCCCTGCTCACCCGTTACGCGTGACACAGGGTAATGCAATTGCAAAATGGGGGCCTCGGCAGGGCATGCCGGGGCCTAGAGCGCCAACAGCAAGACTTTCTGGGCAACCGGGCATGGTCACAGCATGGTTGCGGTTGCGTAACCCCTTTCGAGAGCTTCCTCCTGCAAGTGGACAGTTCCCGCGCCAAGGTTGTAGTCACGAAGGGTGATCACTAGGACGCCTGCAAACCGCAGGCCAGAAGGAGCATGCTCATGAGATCTCTACCCAGGCGTTCCGCCACGGTCGCAGTGGTGGCCACCGCCGCCGCTCTCGGCCTCGCGGCGTGCGGTGGGAGCTCACCCTCTTCGACGTCGTCATCGGGCACGCCGGTGCGCGGCGGGACGCTGCACATCGTCGCCGCCAGCGGCCCGGACCACATCGACACGGTCCCCGCCTACTACACCGCGGACTACATGCTGGAGCACGCCTACGCCCGGCAGC
>DASQSC010000174.1:0-17869 GCA_035642555.1 Streptosporangiaceae bacterium
GCGCATGGACAACATGCAGCCCCGCCGTTCCGGCGGTTCCCAGACCTCTGGCGCAGCCGGTCCCGGCCAGTCCGCGATCCGGCTCAGTTCCCCCGCCGACGTGCTCGCGGTCGTCCCGCACCTGCTCGGCTTCCGCCCCGCGCGGAGCCTGGTGGTGCTGGGCGCGGCGGGCCCGCGGGCGCGGATCGGGCTCGGCTTCCGCTACGACCTGCCTGACCCGCCCGACCCCGCGGTGGCGGCGGGGATCAGCGAGCATGCCGCCTCCGTGCTGCGGCATCGGCGGCTGAAGACGGTGATCGGCGTCGGCTACGGGCCCGGCCGCCTGGTCACGCCGCTCATCGACGTGCTGATCCCCGCCCTGCGGCGGCGCAAGCTCTCGGTACGCGAGATGATCCGGGCCGAGGACGGCCGCTACTGGTCTTACCTGTGCCAGGATCCCGGCTGCTGCCCGGCCGAGGGAGTCAGGTACGACGCCGCCTCGCACCCGGTCTCGGTCGCGATGACCGAGGCTGGCCTGGTCCCCCACCCCGACCGTTCGTCACTGGCCGGCACCATCGCGCCGGTCACGGGCGCGGCCGCGGCATCGGCGCGGGCCGCCGCCGACCGGGCCAGCGACCGGGCGGCACGCCTGCTGGCGCGGGCGGGCCGCGGTGGCTCCGGCAGCGTCAGGGAGCTGATCGCCGCCGAGGGCAGGCAGGCGGTCCGGCAGGCGATCGCCGCCTACCGCGACGGCCGCGCGATCAGCGACGACCAGGCCGCCTGGCTCGTGCTCACGCTGGCCGAGCCGCAGGTGCGCGACGATGCCTGGGTGCGGATGGATTCCGCGCACACCCAGGCCCATCTGCGGCTGTGGACCGACGTGGTCCGGCGGGCGGAGCCGGGCCTGGCGGCGCCGGCCGCCTCGCTACTCGCCTTCACCGCCTGGCAGGCCGGGGACGGCGCGCTCGCCAGCATCGCGGTGGAGCGGGCGCTGGCCGCCGACCCTGAGTACTCGATGGCGCAGCTGCTGCGCGACATCGTGGACGCGGGAGTGCCGCCCTCGGAGGCCAGGCTCAGCATGACGCCGCGGGACGTGGCTCGCAGCTACCGGCGGGGCGACCGGGCGGACCGGGCAGGGCGGCGCGTTGCCCCACGGTAAACTTCGTCAGCCGTTGGCCGGGCGGGCGAGCGGCTTGCCCGGCCGGGCAGGCTGCCGCATTCTCGCGGGAGGGCCGGCTTCACGCCCGGCTGGTCGCCGGCCGCCAGGACGCCGAAGGAGAGTCACGTGACCAGTTCCGCCGGCGGGGGACATCGTCCCGGGCTGCTGCCCGGGACGGCAGCCAGCGAGCCGTCCCCGGACGTGCTGGCGGCCCACCAGCTAGCGGTGGAGTCGCTGCGCGCCGATTACCTGGCCATCCCGCCCGGTGCTCCGGTGCGGCTGGCGAAGCGCACCTCGAACCTGTTCCGGTTCCGCGACCCGGTCCCGGCCGCGCGGGCCGGTCACGCCGGCCCGACTCCGGCGGCTGCCGCCGCGGCGGGAACCGGGACGGCCGGGCTGGACGTGTCCCCGTTCCGGCGGGTCCTGCACGTCGACCCCGGGGCAAGGACGGCCCTGGCCGGCGGCATGACGACCTACGAGGACCTGGCGGACGCGACCCTGCCGCACGGGCTGATGCCGCTGGTGGTGCCGCAGCTGAAGACGATCACCTTGGGCGGCGCGGTGACGGGCCTGGGCATCGAGTCCACCTCACTGCGCAATGGCATGCCGCACGAATCGGTCACAGCCATGGAGATCCTCACCGGCGACGGCCGGGTGGTGACCGCGACCGACGGCAACCAGCACGCCGCCCTGTTCCGCGGCTTCCCCAACTCCTACGGCACGCTCGGCTACGCGCTCTCCCTCACCATCGAGCTGGAACCGGTCCAGCCGTACGTGCACCTGCGCCATTTCCGGTTCAGCAGCCCGGAAGCGTGCATGGAGGCGATCGGCACCATCGCCGACGAGCGCAGCTACCAGGGGCACCGGGCCGATTTCGTGGACGGAACCGCCTTCAGCAGCAGCGAGGTCTATCTCACCGTGGGCGCGTTCAGCGACGTCGCGCCGTGGCTCAGCGACTACACGCGGCAGCGGGTGTACTACTTGTCGCTGCAGGGGCCGCGGGAGGACTTCCTCACCATCCGCGACTACCTGTGGCGGTGGGACACCGACTGGTTCTGGTGCTCGCGACCGTTCGGCGTGCAGAATCCCCTGGTCCGGCGGCTGTGGCCGCGCCGGTACCGGCGCTCCGACGTCTACCGGTCGCTGGTCGCTTTCGACCAGCGGTACCGGCTCTCCGAGACGCTGAATGCCAACCGGCAGCGCCCGTCCCGGGAAGCGGTGATCCAGGACGTGGAGATCCCGCTCGGCCGCAGCGCGGAGTTCCTGCGGTTCTTCGAGTCGGAAGTCGGCATGAGCCCGGTGTGGCTGTGCCCGCTGCGGCTGCGCGGCGAGCGGTCCTGGCCCCTGTACCCCATGGCGCCGGGGCAGGTATACGTGAACTTCGGCTTCTGGGGCATGGTCGGGCTGCCGCCGGGCGCGGGCGAAGGGTTCTACAACCGGAAGATCGAGGACAGGGTCGCCGGGCTCGGCGGGCACAAGGGGCTGTACTCGACCTCGTATTACACCGAGGACCAGTTCTGGCAGCACTACAACGGCCCCGCCTACGGCCAGCTCAAGCGCGAGTACGACCCCGAGGGCCGGCTGCCGGGCCTGTACCGGAAATGTGTCCGGGGCTGACGAAGGGTGGCAGGGATGACTCTGGCCGACGTGTTCGAGAAGGTGGCCGGCCCGGATGCGCCGGTAGAGTTCCGCGCCTACGACGGCAGCAGGGCCGGGGCTGACGGCGCCGCGGTCAAGATCACCGTCCGCTCACCGGTAGCGGTCTCCTATCTGGCTCAGGCGCCGGGCGCGCTCGGGCTGGCCCGGGCGTACGTCTCCGGCCACCTCGACGTGGACGGCGACATGTACACCGCGCTGGCCCGGATGACGCAGGCCCAGATGAGCCTGGGCGCAGGCGAGCAGTTGCGGCTGCTGCGCCAGCTCGGCGGGCCCCGGCTGCTCTTCCCCCGGGTGCCCCCGCCGCCGCAGGAGGTACGGTTCCGGCGGCGCTGGCTGGGCGGACGGCGCCATTCCCGCGGCCGCGACGCCACCGCCATCTCGCATCACTACGACGTGTCCAACACCTTCTACGAGTGGGTGCTCGGTCCGTCGATGGCCTACACCTGCGCCTGCTTCCCGCGCGAGGACGCCACCTTGGAGGAAGCCCAGGCCTTCAAGCACGACCTGGTCGCGCGGAAGCTCGGGCTGCGGTCCGGCATGCGGCTGCTCGACGTGGGGTGCGGCTGGGGCGGCATGGTGCGGCACGCCGCCCGCGAGTACGGGGTGCAGGCGCTGGGCGTGACCCTGTCGGAGCAGCAGGCCGCCTGGGGACAGCGGGCCATCGAGGCCGAAGGCCTGTCAGGACTGGCGGAGATACGTCACCTGGACTACCGCGACGTCCCGGAGGCCGGGTTCGACGCGGTCAGCTCGATCGGGCTGACCGAGCACATCGGCAAGGACAGCCTGCCCGGCTATTTCGCCTTTCTGCGCGGCAAGCTGAAGCCCGGCGGCCGGCTGCTCAACCACTGCATCACCCGCCCGGACGACAGCGAGCCGGCCCGCCGCGCCGCGGGATTCATCAACCGGTACGTGTTTCCCGACGGGGAGCTGGAGGGGCCTGGCTACCTGGTGTCCCGGATGAACGAGGCCGGGTTCGAGATCAGGCACGAGGAGAACCTCCGCGAGCACTATGCCCGCACGCTGGCCGGCTGGTGCGCCAACCTGGACGCGCACTGGGAGCGGGCGGTCGCCGAGGTGGGCGAGGGGATCGCGCGGGTATGGCGGCTCTACATGGCCGGCTCCCGGCTGGGTTTCGACCGCAACGTGGTGCAGCTGCACCAGATCCTCGGCGTCCAGCTGGGCGCCGAGGGCGAGTCCGGCATGCCGCTGCGCCCCGACTGGGAGGGAGCCAGCGCGCCGGTCGCGGGGTAGTTGCGGGGTAGCGGTTCGACCGGTGGGCGGGGTGCCCGCCGGCCCGCCGGGCAGGGCAGAATGGCGGCGTGGAACCGGAACCCCTGCAGTCGCAGCGGCGCCGCGACGTGGTCCTGCTGGGATCGACCGGATCGATCGGCACCCAGGCGCTGGATGTGATCCGGCGCAATCCCGGCCGGTTCCGGGTGGCCGGGCTGGCCGCCGGTGGCAGCGATCCCGGGCTGCTCGCCGCGCAGGCGCTCGAGTTCGGGCCCGAGGTGGTGGCCGTTGAACGGGAGGACGCCGTCGCCGCGGTGACCGGCGCGCTGCGCGCCCGGGCCGGCCAGGGCCCGGCGTCGGCGGCCCGGGCGGCGGCTGCGCCCAAGGTGCTCGGCGGCCCGGACGCGGTGGCCGAGGCTGCCGCATGGCCGTGCGATGTGGTGCTCAACGGGGTTACCGGATTCAGCGGGCTGCCGGCGACGCTGGCCGCGCTGGCGGCCGGGCGGGTGCTCGCGCTCGCGAACAAGGAATCGCTGATCGCCGGGGGACCGCTGGTCGCCGGCCGGGCCGCGCCGGGCCAGATCGTGCCGGTGGACTCCGAGCACTCCGCCATCGCGCAGTGCCTGCGCGGGGGCAGCGCGGGCGAGGTGGCCCGGCTGGTGCTGACCGCCAGCGGCGGGCCGTTCGCCCGCCGCAGCCGGGAGGAGCTGGCCGGCGTCACGCCGGAGCAGGCGCTCGCGCACCCCACCTGGAACATGGGGCCGGTCATCACGATCAACTCGGCCACGCTGGTCAACAAGGGGCTGGAGGTGATCGAGGCGCACCTGCTGTTCGGGGTGGGCTTCGACCGGATCAGCGTGGTCGTCCACCGGCAGTCCGTCATCCACTCCATGGTCGAGTTCACCGACGGCTCGACCATCGCCCAGGCGAGCCCGCCGGACATGCGGATCCCGATCGCGCTCGCGCTCGGCTGGCCGGACCGGGTGCCAGGGGCAGCGCCCGCCATCGACTGGTCCGCCGCGCACACCTGGACGTTCGAGCCGCTGGACGAGGAGGCCTTCCCGGCGGTCAGCCTGGCGCGGGAGGCGGGCCAGGCGGGCGGCACCGCGCCCGCCGCCTACAACGCCGCCAACGAGGTGTGCGTGTCCGCGTTCCTGGCGGGAAGCATCCGGTTCCCGAGGATCGTGGACATCGTCGCCCGGGTAGTCTCAGAGCATGACGGCCCAGCGGGGGGTGCCGTGACAATCGACGACGTGCGTGCCGCTGACAGCTGGGCTCGGCGGCGGGCGCGTGAGCTGACGGGCGTGGCGAGGGGAGAAACCGCCGGATGAGCTTCCTCCTCGGCGTCGTCATCTTCATCCTGGCGCTGCTGATCTCGGTCATGCTGCACGAGGCCGGCCACTTCCTGACCGCCAAGCGGTTCGGCATGAAGGTCACCCAGTTCTTCGTGGGGTTCGGGCAGACCCTGTGGTCGTTCCGGCGGGGGGAGACCGAATACGGGGTCAAGGTCCTCCCGGCGGGCGGCTTCGTGAGGATCACCGGGATGACCGACCTGGAGGAGGTCGACCCGGCCGACGAGCCGCGCTCGTTCCGGCGGCATCCCGGCTGGCAGCGGATCATCGTGCTGGCGGCCGGGTCGTTCATGCACTTCGTGCTGGCGCTGGTGCTGCTGTTCATCCTGGCCGTGGGGATCGGGCTGGCCGCGACCAGCACCTCCACCGCGATCGGCGCCGTCGACCCCTGCACGCCGAGCAGCCTCAGCGGCGGCTGCCAGCATGGCAGTTCCTCGTCACCGGCCGGCCGGGCCGGGCTCAAGGCCGGTGACAAGATCGTCGCCGTCGGGGGAGAAAGCGTCACCGGCTGGAGCCAGATGGGCCAGGTAATCCGGCGCCAGCCGCATAACCGCCCGATCCCGGTCACCGTGATCCGCGACGGGCACCGGCTGACCCTGCACCCCACCCCGGCGACCACGCTGAGCGGCGGCAAGCAGATCTCGTTCCTCGGCATCTCGCCGGTGGTGACCTTCCAGCGCAAGAACCCGGTCGCGGCCCTGTCCTACGCAGGCTCGGCGTTCGGGGCTACGGTCACGGGCTCGGCGAAGGTGATCGGCAGCCTGCCCCGGGCACTTCCCGACCTGTTCGCCAAGAACCGCGCCAGCACGCCGGCGGGCCAGGTCACCAGCGTGGTCGGGGCCGGCAACGCGACCGGGCAGGTGCTCGCCGACAACATCGCCTGGCAGTCGAAGGTCGCGCTGGTGCTGCTGATCGTGGCATCCCTGAACATCTTCGTCGGCCTGTTCAACCTGCTCCCGCTGCTGCCGATGGACGGCGGGCATCTCGCTGTCGTGATCTTCGAGCGGATCCGGGCGTGGCTGGCCAGGCTGCGCGGCAGGCCCGATCCCGGCCTGGTCGACATGCGCCGGCTGATCCCGGTCAGCGTCGGGGTGTTCGCGGTTCTGGTCGGGGTGGGCGTGCTCCTGATCATGGCCGACATCGTCAACCCGGTTCGCATCATCCAGTAAGGCTGATCCAGTAAAACTGAACCAGTGAGGCTGATCCAGTGAGGAAAGCAGCGTCATGACGGTAGACCTGGGAATACCGCAGCCGGCCGCGGAGCCGCTGGCGCCGCGCCGCAAGTCCCGGCAGATCATGGTGGGCAAGGGCAAGCACGCCGTCCCGGTCGGCGGCGGTGCGCCGGTGTCGGTGCAGTCGATGACCACCACCCTGACCGCCGACGTCAACGCCACCCTGCAGCAGATCGCCGAGCTCACGGCGGCCGGCTGCCAGATCGTCCGGGTGGCCGTGCCGTCCCAGGACGACGCGGAGGCACTGCCCGCGATCGCCCGCAAGTCCCAGATCCCGGTGATAGCCGACATCCACTTCCAGCCGCGGTACGTGTTCGCGGCGATCGACGCCGGGTGCGCGGCCGTGCGGGTGAATCCCGGCAACATCAAGGCGTTCGACGACAAGGTCGCCGAGATCGCCAAGGCCGCGTCTGACGCCGGGATCCCGATCCGGATCGGCGTCAACGCGGGGTCGCTGGACAAGCGGCTGCTCGCCAAGTACGGCCGGGCCAGCGCCGAGGCGCTGGTCGAGTCGGCGCTGTGGGAGTGCTCGCTGTTCGAGGAGCACGGCTTCACCGACATCAAGATCTCAGTGAAGCACCACGACCCGGTGGTGATGATCAACGCCTACCGGCAGCTGGCGCAGGCCTGTGACTACCCCCTGCACCTCGGCGTGACCGAGGCCGGGCCCGCCTTCCAGGGCACGGTCAAGTCCGCGGCTGCGTTCGGCGCGCTGCTGGCCGAGGGGATCGGCGACACGATCCGGGTGTCGCTGTCGGCGCCGCCGGTCGAGGAGGTCAAGGTCGGCACCGCGATCCTGGAGTCGCTGGGCCTGCGGGAGCGGGGCCTGGAGATCGTGTCATGCCCGTCCTGCGGCCGGGCCCAGGTGGACGTGTACACGCTGGCCGACGAGGTGACGGCCGGGCTGACCGGGCTTGAGGTGCCGCTGCGGGTGGCGGTGATGGGCTGCGTGGTCAACGGCCCGGGCGAGGCGCGCGAGGCGGACCTGGGCGTGGCCTCCGGGAACGGCAAGGGCCAGATCTTCGTCAGGGGCGAGGTCATCAAGACCGTGCCGGAGTCGAAGATCGTGGAGACGCTGATCGAAGAGGCGATGAAGCTCGCCGAGGGCACCGGTGGCACGGGCGCTCCCGAGGTGACGGTCTCGTAGCCCGCTACCCGGCCTTGGCCGGGGCGTCGGCGATGATGAGCTGACCGACCCGGTCCGCCACCAGGGCGCGGGCCTCGGCCTGCAGCCCGCTGTCGGTGATCAGCGTGTCCACGTCGTCCAGGGCCGCGAACGAGCTGAGCCCGACGATCCCCCACTTGGTGTGGTCGGCGATCACCGTGACCTTGCGCGCGGCCTGCATGAAGGCCCGGTTGGTCTCGGCTTCGGCCAGGTTCGGGGTGGTGAGGCCGGCGGCCGGGTCGATGCCGTGGCAGCCGAGGAAGAGCAGGTCCAGGTGCAGGGACCGGATGGTGAGGTCGGCGATGGGGCCCACCAGCGCGTCGGAGGGGGTCCGGATGCCCCCGGTGAGGACCACCGAGGCCTGCGCTCCGGGGTTGTCGTGAGCCTGCCCGAACAGGCTGACGATGCGCACCGAGTTCGTCACGATCGTGAGGCCCGCGATCGTCACCAGCTGCTCGGCCAGGGCGAACGTGGTGGTCCCGGCCGACAGCCCGATCGCCGTCCCCGGCGTGACCAGGGCGGCGGCGGCGCGGGAGATGGCGGCCTTCTGGGGCTGCTCCAGCACCGACTTGGCCTCGAACCCCGGCTCATGGCTGCTCGGCGCCCCTGGCAGCACGGCCCCGCCGTGCACCTTCTCGATCAGGCCGGCCCGGGCCAGCACCTCAAGGTCCCGGCGGACGGTCATGTCGGAGACCCCGAGGCGCTGGGTCAGGTCGCTGACCCGCACGCTGCCGGCGCGGCGGACATCCTGCAGGATCACGGACTGGCGCTGCCTGGCAAGCATCCCCTCGACACCCTTTCATCGCCACCGTGCGCGTGGCGGGCACCCCGCCCCGATCGTCCCGCCCGGATTGGCCGTGCCCGCCCGCACCGTTCCGGGTGCTCTGTTCGTTCCTGTTGCGCAGTCCGGCAGGACTCGCTCCACTTCCGCTATCACGTCCCGCCAGATCCCTGCTCTCCCAGGGCCGTCAGGTTACATGTTCGCATCTGAGAGGGTCTGTTCATTGACGCTCAACTCTGTTTGTCTTAGCTTATGGCCCCACAAGGGCACAGTGCCGCGGGTGCTAGCGCTCCGGGGTAATGGGCAACTTGCGGGCAGGCTGCGCCAGGCAGAGCCCAGGAGGCTCGATGCCGGGCAGTCATGCAGTGCCCGGCCGCGATGACGGACGCTGAATCGAGGCAGGCATGCAGCACCGGGGGGAGCGTGGCCGCCCGGCGGGGGCTGTCAGCGGGAACCGGCGTGAGAGCGTGTCGGCGCCCCGCCGGGGTTCGCACCCGCTATTTTCTTACTTCACTCCATGCTGCGGGCTCTCGGCACCGCGCGGGCCATCGGCACCGCGGGGTGCAGGCGGCCGTGAGGGCAGGCAGCCTGCTCACCCGGCGCGGACTGCGCGCACTTTCCGGTACTCCACTGGAGGTTAGATGAGGAACGTCGACCCGAAGGTCGAAGAGGCGATCGATACCCTCAATATGAAAGACGGCCCGACGCGCCGGCGCCTGCTGAGCGGCGCCGGGCTGGCCAGCGCCACGGCTGCGGCCTCGGCCCTGCTGGCCGCCTGCTCATCCGGCAGCAGCAGTGGCAGCACCGCCAAGGAGGCCGCGGGCAATTTCCCGAAGACTCCGGGCTGGAACTTCTGGTTCGTGAACCACGTGTACGCCAACCCGTTCTTCGTGCCGACCCAGTACGGGTTCCAGGACGCGGCTGCGCTGCTCGGGCTGCCGAAGCCGCACTGGGGCGGGGACGCGGAGAATTCAAGCGTCCCGAAAATGGTCCAGTACCTGAACAACGCGGTCTCGGCGAAGGCTTCCGGCATCGCCACCACGGTGATCAACTCCACTGGGTTCACCGCACCGGTGAAGAACGCCATGGACGCCGGCATCCCGGTGGTCACCTACAACGCCGACGGCCTCTACAAGAGCGACGGCACGCCCGTCATCGGTACCAACCGGCTCTGTTACGTGGGCCAGGCGCTGTTCAACTCCGGCGTGCAGATGGGGAACATGATCAAGAAGCTGGTCCCCGGCGGCGGTGACATCGTCATCTTCATTGCCACCCCGGGTACCGGGAACATCCAGCCGCGGTACGACGGCGCCGCGTCGGTGCTGAAGAGCAGCGGTTTCACCCTGCACGAGATCGCGACCGGGGCGGCGACCTCAGCCGAGCTTCCCGCGGAAAAGGCCTTCCTGTCCGCCAACAAGGCGAAGATCAAGGGTGCGTTCGCAGTGGACGCGGGGTCGACTGGCTTCCTCGCCCAGGCCCTGACCGCCACTGGCCTCAAGGTCCCGGCCGGCGGCTTCGACCTCACCACCCCGACGCTCAACGGGATCAAGGCGGGCACGGTCAACTTCACCATCGACCAGGAGCCCTACCTGCAGGGCTTCCTGCCGGTGCTGTACCTGTACCTGTACAACCTGTCCGGCGGCCTGGTGTTCCCGCCCAACACCGACACCGGCCTGACGTTCGTCACCAAGTCCAACGTCGGCCCCTACCTGAACACCAAGAGCCGGTTCGAGGGCTCGACCGCGGCCCAGAAGTACATCCCGCGGCCGTCCGGGCCGATCAGCAACCCGCCCGCCACCACCAGCACCTGACAAGCGGGGCGGACCCGGACTTGGGGCACACACGCCGGCGCCGGATACTGGACCTGATACGCGGGGCCAGCCCGGCGTCGGCGTGTCTGCCGGGCCCGCCCGGGACGAGTGCATGTGAAGGGAGTGTCCAGAGGTGAGCGGAATCGCCCAGCCCACTGCTGAGGTAGCCGGCGGGCCGCCCGGCGGGGGGCCAGGCGGGAACACGCTATGGAGAGGGGCGCTAGCGGGCGGCAGGCTGTTCATCCGGCAGCGCGAGGCCACAGTGTTCGTGGTCGCCCTGGCGCTCTTCGTGTATTTCTGGCTGACGACATCGACGTTCGCGACGAACTCGAACCTGTCGAACCTGCTGTCGGGGTACGCGGCTCAGATCATCATCCTGGCCATCGGCGAGGTGCTGCTGCTGATCTGCGGTGAGATCGACCTGTCGGTGGGGTTCGTTTTCACGTTCTCGCCGTTCCTCATGCACTACCTGATCGACTTCTACGGGGTGCCGGGCATTCCGGCGATCCTGATCTCGCTGCTCATGGGCGTGGCGGTCGGCTGGGTCAACGGGTTCTTCACTGTCACGCTCCGGGTGCCGTCGTTCATCACCACCTTCGGCATGTCGTTCGTCCTGTTCGGCCTGGTCCTCACCACCTCGCACGCCTACCCAGCGGAGATCCCGGCCAGCGTGCAGGGGATCGGCAACTGGATCGGCGGTACCCAGTCCGGGGGCTTCGCCTGGACGCAGATCGTCTGGGCGGTCGTCCTGGTCGCGATCTTCCACATCGTTCTCACCCGGACCCGGTGGGGCCTGCACACGATCGCGGCGGGCGGCAACCTGCTGGGTGCCCGCGAGGCGGGAATCCACGTAGCAAGGATCAAGTACGGCAACTTCATGATCACCGGCTTCCTGGGCGCGCTGGTAGGCATCCAGGTGGCGTTCTACAACAGCACTATCGACCCGAGTTCCGGTGGCTACACGCCGATGTTCTACGCGGTGGCCGCCGCGGTCATCGGTGGCACCGCGATGCTCGGCGGGGTCGGCACCATCCTCGGCGGCTTCCTCGGCGCGATCGTGATCGCCATCGTGCTGGACGGCTTCTCGATCATCGGAGTGAGCGCCAACCCGATCAACATCATCTTCGGCGTCGCGATCCTGCTCGCGATGGTGGCCAACGTCTTGCTTGCGCGGCTGCGAGGAGAAGGGAGAACGGTATGACCGCCGCCCCCGTCCCGGACGGCCAGGGACCCCCCGCCCCGGCAGCCGACCACGTGCTAGAGATAGAGCACGTCGGCAAGCGGTTCGGCCCGGTCACGGCGCTCGTCGATATCAACATGTACCTGGCCCGGGGCGAGGTGCTGGGCCTGATCGGCGACAACGGGGCCGGCAAGTCCACGCTGCTCAAGATCCTGTGCGGATTCCAGCCGCCCGACACCGGCCGGATCGTGCTGGACGGCCAGGAGGTCCACCTCAAATCGGTCGACCACGCCCGCTCCCTCGGCATCGACGTGGTCTACCAGGACCTGGCGCTGGTCAACCAGATCACGGTCTACCACAACATCTTCCTCAACCGAGAGCGGGTCCGCTGGCCGTTGCTGAGCAACCGGGCCATGCGCAAGATCGCCCGGGAGCGGCTGGACGACATGGGCATCCAGCTGGACTCGGTCGACGTGCCCGTTGCCAGCCTGTCCGGCGGGCAGCGGCAGGCGATCGCGGTCGCCCGCTCGGTCTACTCGAATCCCGAGATCCTGCTGCTCGACGAGCCGCTGGCCGCGATGGGCGCCAAGGAAGCCGCGATGATCCTGGAGCTCATCCGGGAGCTCAAGCGCAAGGGCGATGTCTCGATCATCATCGTGGCCCACAACTACGGGCAGGTACTAGAGATCTGCGACCGCGTCAACCTGCTCCAGCACGGCGAGATCACGCTGGATAAGCCCGCCAGCGAGACCTCGGTCCAGGAGCTAAACGACATCGTGATCCAGGAGTACCGGCGGGCGCTGGAGGAACGCCAGCGCTCCGCCTGACCGCCCGGCCCGGCGAGCACGAGCAGAGCCCGGGCCGGCCCGGCCGCGGCCGCCCGCCCCCCTGCCGGCCGGTCGGCCGGGCATGGGACCGGGCACGGCCGGGATGCGGCAGGATGGCTGTCATGCCAATCACCCGGGGGCCACGCCGGCCCCGGACCCTGTTCGGGACCGCCGCCCTGGCGTGCGCCGCCGCCCTGACCGTCGCCGCCTGCTCCGGCACCAGCGGGTCGCCAGGGGCGACCGCCAGCCCGGCCGCATCCGGCGCGGGCGCAGGCTCGGGCGGCGGCGCGGTCACGGTGTCCGCGCCGCACTGGCACTCCTGCTCCCAGCAGGGCGATCCGATGCAGTGCGCCAGGCTGGCCGTGCCGCTCGACTACGCCCGCCCCGGGGGCAGGAAGATCTCGCTGGCGCTGACCATGGTCCCCGCCAAGGCCCCGGCCAGCCGTCGCCTCGGGGACCTGCTTGTCAACCCCGGCGGCCCCGGCGCCAGCGGGCTCTCGCTGGCCTCGCAGGTGGCTGGCGGGCTGGACCCGTCGGTGGCCGACCGGTACAACATCATCGGCTTCGACCCGCGCGGGGTGGGCGCCAGCGAGCCCGCGCTGCACTGCCAGCCGTCGTTCTTCCACGGGGTCCGGCCCGACTACATCCCGGCCAACCGCGCGGACGAACGGGCGATGGAGAACCGGGCCCGCGCCTACGCGGCCGCCTGCGAGCGCCGGTACGGCTGGCTGCTGCCGTTCCTGACCACCCGGAACATGGCCCGCGACATGGACGCCATCCGGACCGCCCTGCACCAGCAGAAGATCAGCTACTTCGCCTACTCCTACGGCACCTACCTGGGCCAGGTCTACGCCAGCCTGTTCGGCAGCCACCTGCGGCGGATGGTGCTCGACAGCGTCGTGGACCCGCGGGGCGTCTGGTATGCGGACAACATCGCCCAGGACTACGCGTTCCAGGGCCGGATGCAGGCGTTCTTCGCCTGGGTCGCCGCCGGTCAGGGTGCCTACCGGCTCGGCTCCACCGCGGCCCAGGTGCGGCGCGCCTGGTACCAGGCCCGGGCACGGCTGGAAGCGCACCCGATTCGCGGGCCGCAGGGTCCCATGATCGGGCCCGACGAGTTCGACGACACGTTCCTGCAGGGCGGCTACAGCAACGAGCTGTGGCCGGGCCTCGCCGCCGCCCTCGCGGCCTACCTCCACACCGGCTCCACCGGCGGCATCCTCCGCCAGTACCAGGAATTCGGCGCCCAGGACGAGAACGAGTTCGCCATCTACAACGCGGTGGAATGCAGTGACGTGAACTGGCCGCGCAACTGGGCGAGGTGGGACACCGACACCCGGCGGGTCTACCGCACGGCGCCGTTCCAGGCCTGGGACAACGCCTGGTTCAACGCCGCCTGCGCGTTCTGGCCGGTCAAGGGGCCGGCGAGGCCGCTGGCGATCAAGGGGGCCGGGCTGCCGGGGATCCTCATGATCCAGGGCACGCTGGACGCCGCCACCCCCTACGCCGGGGCGCTGGTGGCCAGGCGGCTGCTGCCCACCGCCCGGATGGTGGTGGTCAAGGGCGGCGGGAACCACGGCCAGTCCCTCGCCATCCCGCCCAGCACCTGCGTGAACCGGTACCTGAACAACTACCTGGGGAGCGGGGCGCTGCCCGGCGGCAGCGGCCTGGTCAATGCCACCTGTCCGGCGCTGCCCCCGCCCGCGGCCGGCGGCTGATCGATAGGCTGGTATGCGTGCTGCGCACTAAGGCGTCGCGGTCGTCAGCGCTGCGGGTGCTCGGCGAGCGAGACCGGAGCGAAGTCCTCGCCCTGTGCGACCGCGAGCCAGTCGTGAACGCCTTCGTCAGTTCCCGCGTGCAGGAGGCGGGCCTCGACCCGGCCCGGCTGGGCGGCCAGATGTGGGGCTACCAGCCGGGCGGGCGGCTCGACTCGCTGTGCTACGTGGGGGCGAACATGGTGCCGGTGGCGGCCGGCCCGGCCGCGGTACGCGCCTTCGCCGGCCGGGCCCGGATGCTCGGCCGGCGCTGCTCCTCCATCGTCGGGCTGGTCCCCGCCGTGGCAGAGCTGTGGGAGCTGCTGCGGCCGTACTGGGGCCGCCCCCGGGAGCTGCGGATGACGCAGCCGGTGATGTCGATCGCAGGCCCGCCGCTGGTGGCGCCGGACCGGCTGGTCCGGCGGGTCCGCCCGGGCGAGCTTGACGTCCTGTTCCCGGCCTCGATCGCCATGTTCACCGAGGAGGTCGGCGTGTCGCCGCTCGGGGCCGACGGCGGGGCCGCCTACCGGGCGCGCGTATACGAGCTGATCGCGGCCGGTCGCTCGTTCGCCCGGATCGAGAACGGGCAGGTCGTGTTCAAGGCGGAGATCGGCGCGGTGACCCCGCTGGCCTGCCAGGTGCAGGGAGTGTGGGTCCGCCCCGAGCTGCGCGGGCGCGGCCTGGCTGAGGCCGGCATGGCGGCGGTGGTGGCCGAGGCGCTGCGAACGGTGGCGCCGGTCGTATCGCTGTACGTGAACGATTTCAATCTGCCCGCCCGGGCGGCCTACCGCCGGGTCGGCTTCCGCGAGATCGCCACGTTCGCCTCCGTGCTCTTCTGACCGGCCGGAGTGCGGAACGGCTGGGTTCCCCGCCAGACTTGTAGGCTCGGCGTCATGTCCGATGTCGCGAAGCTGGTGACCGCGTGCGGTGAAGCCGCCGCGGCGGGGGCACCCAGCCTGGCAGCCGCTCCCGATAAGCAGGTCAACGAGGCACTGCGGGACATGGCGGCGCTGCTGCCGGCGGCCGGCGGTCCGGTGCTGGCCGCGAACGCCGCCGATCTGGCCGGCGGTGATCGCGCCGGGCTGGGAAAGGGCCTGCTCGACCGGCTGCGGCTGGACGAGGGACGGATCGCGGAGATGGCCCGCCAGATCGGGCTGCTGGCGCGGGCGGCGTTCCCGCCCGCCGAGACCGGCAGCCGGGATCTGCCCGGCGGGCTGCGGCTGACCGAGCGGCGGGTGCCGGTCGGGGTGGTGGGCGCCAACTATGAGGCGCGGCCCAACGTGACCGTGGACGTGGCGTCGCAGCTGCTGAAGTCGCGCAACGCCGGGGTGCTGCGCACCGGCGGGGCCGCGCTGGGCAGCGCCACGGCACTGTTCGAGCACGTCATCACCCCGGCGGTGACCGGCGCCGGGCTGGACCCGGGGGCGGTGCAGCTGGTCAGGTCCCCCGACCGGGACGGCGCCGCCGAGCTGGTGCGGCGGCCGGGCCTGATCCCGCTGGTGATCCTGCGCGGCAGCGGCGGGACCACCCGGGCGCTGGCGGCCGAGGCCGCCCGGCACGGGGTGCGCACCCTGGCGCACGCGGACGGCGGCGGGGTGCTGTACCTGGACGCCGCCGCGGACCTGGACCTGGCGGCCGCGCTCATCACCGCCAGCCTGGACCGGCTCGGGGTCTGCAACCGGCTGAACCTGCTGCTGATCCACGAGGCCTCGTGGGACCGCCTGCTCCCAGCGGCGCTGGCGGCGCTGGCACCGGCCGGGGTGGCGGCGTCGCTGCCGCCGCACTCCCATCCGCTGGGCCACGAATGGGCGCTTGACACCGGGCATGAGGCCACGGTCACCGTCGCCCCCGCGGCCGGGCCCCGGGCGGCCGCCGCGGCCGCCAACGAGCAGACCTCGGGGCTTGCGGCCGGCATCGTGACCGCCGACCCGGTCGCGGCGCGGGAGTTCCTGGCCGCCTACCGGGGGACCGGCGCGTTCTGGAACGCCACCACCCGGCTGCTGGACGGCTTCAAGCTCCGCGGCGTCCCGGAGACCGGCATCAACGTCGACCACGTGCCCGGCCCCCGCGGCCCGGTTACCTTCGCCGACCTCACCCTCCGCCAGTACGTGGTCACGCCCGCCGGGTAGGGCGTCAGCGGGCGGTCGCGCCGCGGCGGGCGAGCGAGTCCACGGTGACGGCGGCGAGCAGCACCACGGCGGTCCAGATGTTCTGTGCCGCGGCGCCCAGGCCGAGCAGCAGCAGGCCGTTGTAGATCACGCCCACCACCAGCCCGCCGAGCACCGCGCCGAGCATCCGGCCGCGCCCGCCGAACAGGCTGGTGCCGCCGATCACCGCCGCCGCCACGGCGAACAGCACCAGCTGGCCGCCGTTCACGTTGTTGGAGATCGAGCCCAGGTTCGAGGCGTAGATGATGCCGGTGACGCCGGCGGTCAGCCCGCACAGCGTGAAGGCCAGCACCCGGAGGCGGGTCAGGTTGATCCCGGCCCGCCGGGCCGCCTCGGCGTTGCCGCCGATCGCGTAGACGTACCGGCCGAACCGGGTCCGGTTCAGCAGCACGGTCCAGGTCACCAGCAGGGCGAGCACCAGCAGCACCACCCAGGGCACGCCGTTCACCACCGTGGTGATGCCCCGGTTGGTGTTGCTGATCCACACCACCGCCACCCCGGCCGCCGCCATCAGCGCCACCTTGAGCAGGGTCACGCTCAGCGGCGGGGCGGCCAGGTTGCTGGCACGCCGGCGGCTGTCGCGGCCGATCATGACGGCCCCCATCACGCAGACCGCCACCGCCATCACGATCCAGCCCGCCACCGGGCTGAGACTGCCGCCCTCGATGTTGTAGAGGACGTTGTTGTCCAGCCGGATCGTGCCGCCGGAGCCGGGCGCCGCCACGTCGATGAAGAAGATCAGCAGGCCGAGGCCGCCCAGGTAGCCGGCCAGCGTCACCACGAACGACGGCAGGCCGAGCCGGGTGATGATGACGCCCTCGATCCCCGCGTAGGCGGCGCTGAACGCCAGCCCGGCGAGCACCGCCAGCCACCACGGGAACGGGTGACTGACCGACAGCATCCAGGTGGTGATCACCGCGCCGAGCGCGGCGTTGAACCCGCTGGACAGGTCGATCTCGCCGAGCAGCAGCACGAACACCTCGGCCATGCCGAGCGTCATGATGAACGCCGCCTGGGTCATGAGGTTGACCAGGTTCCCCGCGGACAGGAACAGCGAGCTGCGGACCTGGAAGTAGATCACGATCGCGATCAGCCCGATCACGACCGGCAGCGCGCCGCTCTCCCCGCTCCGGACCCGCCGCAGCCACAGCCGCGCGTACTCGGCCAGCGAGCCGGCCATCACCTCGGGGGCGGCCACCAGCGCCGTCTCGGGCGCGTCGGCCGGCCCGGTGCCCGGGCCGGCGGTAACGGTCACCCCGCCGTCCGGCTGGCTCACTGCTGGCTCCGGCCCGGTGCCGCCCGCCATCTGTGCCATCGCTATCCCTCCGAGCCGGTGCTGCCGCCGCTGACCGGCACGTCATCGCCGGTCCCGTTCACCTGGCGGCTGGTCGCGCCGGTGGTCATCAGGTCGACCACGGACTGCCGGTCGAACTCCGCGGCAGGCCCGGCCGCGACCAGGCGGCCCAGGTAGAGCACGGCGATCCGGTCCGCCACGCGGAAGATGTCGTTCAGGTTGTGGGAGATGACGATCACCGCATGGCCCCGGCTGGCCAGCCTGGTGATCAGGCTGAG
>DASQSC010000175.1:0-3119 GCA_035642555.1 Streptosporangiaceae bacterium
GCGCACGAACGGGCGGTGATCGACGCCAGCGCCGACGGGATCGCCGTGGTGGACTCGGCCGGGCTGATCCGGGAGTGGAACCCGGCCGCGCACAAGATCACCGGGGTCCCGGCCGACGAGGTGATCGGCAAGCCGATCCCGTTCCCGGTTCCCGCGCCCGGCGGTCCCAGGCTGGCCCACCAGCTCCCGACCGGACGCTGGCTGGATGTGCTGAGCAACGCGCTCGACGACCGGGACGAGCTGGTGATCGACTTCCGGGACGTCACCGCCGCCAAAGAGCTCGAGGCGGCCAAGGACCTGTTCCTGGCCACCACCAGCCACGAGCTGCGGACGCCGATCACCGTGGTGCACGGCTTCGCCAGCACCCTGGCCAGCCGGTGGGACGAGCTGACCGACGCCGAGCGCCGCAGCGCGGTGCAGATCATCGCCGACCGGGCGGGGTCGCTGGGACGGCTGGTGGAGCAGCTGCTGCTCGGCTCCCGGGCGGGCGCCGACCGGCTGCAGGTGTCCAACGGCCCGTTCAGCCTGCCGGAGCTGCTGCAGGGGGCGGTTGCCGCCTTCCGCTCGCTGTCCGAGCAGCACACGGTGGCCGCGGACATTCCGGACCGGCTGCCAGCGGCGCACGGCGATCCGATCGCCACCGACATCGTCGTCGGGCAGCTGCTGGAGAACGCCATCAAGTACTCGCCCGAGGGCGGCCGGGTGACCGTGGCCGCCCGGGCGGCCGGCGACTGGATCGAGGTCACCGTGGACGACGAGGGCATCGGCATCGCCCCCGGCGAGCACGAGCGGATCTTCGAGCGGTTCGTGCAGGGCGACACCGGCGACCGGCGCCGGTTCGGCGGGATCGGCCTCGGGCTCTATATCGTCCGCCAGCTCGCCCGGGCCCAGGGCGGCGAGGTGGCGGCCAGTTCCCGGGACGGCGGCGGCACCCGCATGCAGCTGCGGCTGCGGCAGGCCCCGGAGTAGCGCCCGCCGGGCACGGCGTCGCCCGGCGGCGGCACCCGGCCGCTCGCGGTCGAGGGCGGGCGGCCTGGCGGCGCTCCCCTACACTCGGCCCATGCCGGCCGCCAGCGGCGAGGAGCTGCCCTCGTTCGAGGAGATCTACGCCCGGGCCGGCGACGACCTGGCGTCGGTGCCCTGGGCCCGGCTCGCGCCCCACCCGCTGCTGGTGATGTGGCTCAACGGCCGGGCAGCGCCGGCGGCGCAGCCGCCGGCGCTGGTTGTGGCCTGCGGGCTGGGCGACGATGCCGAGGAGCTGGCCCGCCGGGGCTACTCGGTCACCGCCTTCGACGTCTCGGCCACCGCGATCGCGCAGTGCCGCCGCAGGTTCCCCGCCTCCCTGGTCCGCTATCAGGTGGCTGACGTGCTGGGGCTGCCGGATGCGATGACGCGGCGGTTCTCGCTCGTGGTCGAGATCAACACGCTGCAGTCGCTGCCCAGGCCCGACCGGCCGCGGGCGGTCGCTGCAATCGCGGGCACGGTGGCGCCGGGCGGCCTGCTGTTCGTCCGGTGCCTGGCGGGCGGGGAAGGCGAGCCGGACGCCGCTGAGCGGCCGTGGCCGGTCTGGCGCAGCGAGCTGGCGGGGTTCACAGCGGCCGGGCTGATCCAGGCGGACCTGATCGACCGGGCGCCGGTTCCCGCCCAGTACCCGTTCCTGCGGGTGATCTACGAGCGGCCGGCTGATCCCTAGGATTCGGCGGGCTCGCGCACCCGCGGCTCGCCGCCGGTGGCGACCAGGTACTCGTCGATGATGCCGGGCACGTCGTCCCCGGCCCGGACGATCTTGCCCTTCTCCAGCCAGATCACCCGGTTGCAGGTTTCCTCGACCTCGCCGAGGTTGTGCGCGACCAGGAACACCGTGCCCGCCTGCGCCCGCAGCTCGTCGATCCGGTTGTGGCTCTTCACCCGGAACTCGGCGTCCCCGGTGGCCAGGGCCTCGTCGATGAGCAGGATGTCATGGTTCTTGGCGGAGGCGATGGAGAACCGCAGCCGGGAGCCCATGCCGGTGGAGTAGGTGCGCATCGGCAGGTTGATGAAGTCCCCCACCCCGGCGAAGGCTATGACCTTCGGATAGTGCTCCTTGACCTCCTGCGGCGACATCCCCATCGCCAGCAGGCCGAGCACGACGTTCCGCTCGCCGGTGAGGTCGTCGAGCAGGGCCGCGTTCACGCCCAGCAGTGCCCCATGGCCGTCGGTGTACACGGCGCCCCGCTCGGGCGGGAGCAGGCCCGCGATGGCGCGCAGCAGGGTGGACTTGCCGGAGCCGTTGCGGCCGATCACGCCGACCGCGTCGCCCCGGTAGGC
Organism: Streptosporangiaceae bacterium; assembly: GCA_035642555.1. GTDB lineage: Bacteria > Actinomycetota > Actinomycetes > Streptosporangiales > Streptosporangiaceae > JAIRTY01. The sequence continues at coordinate 2,308 of DASQSC010000175.1, forward strand.
CACGAACGAGATGCCACGGATCGCGTGCACCTCCCGGATGGAGGGCCGCCGCTGGCGGCGGAACATCCGCATCAGCGCGGTGGCCGCGGTGCCCTTGCCGCCGCTCGCGCCGTACACCCGGTACACCACGTGCAGGTCGTCCACGATCACCATCGGGTCAGCCACGGCCGTACCTCGTCTCCGCCCGCCAGAACACGAAGAAGCCGATCACGAGCGCGGCCAGCGCCCAGCCTGCGCCGTACATCCACAGCTGCGGCGTGCTCACGATCGGGTGGCAGTGCGCGCTGTCGTACAGGACCCCTGGATTGTGCTGCAGATAGACGTGGTTGTCGGCCCGGAAGCGGTACAGGGCGCACAGGTGACCGTCGTAGGGCGCGGAGCCGGGGAAGCTCATCCGGGCCGAGGCCAGCATCCCGTTCCTGACCAGCGTGATGAAGACCGCGGCCGGGTTGATCTGCATCAGGTACGCGAGCGTGGGGTGCGACTTCAGCACCCCGCCCGAAAGCAGGCTCAAGGCTGAGATGCTGAACATGATCCCGGACATGTACATCCAGGTCCGCACGATGAACGGGAGGAGCTGGCTGACGTCGTCGAAGCCAGCGCCCCACCGGGCCAGCAACAGCCCCGTCCCGATGTTGAAGGCCGTCTGCAGTGCCAGCGCCGGCAGGGCAAGCAGCCAGTACCAGGTCAGCGGCTCGCCGCTGGCCAGCACGATGATGATGAGCACCGAGAACGCCAGCAGCAGCTGCTGCAGCTCGATGATCACGTAACCGAGCGGCAGGCAGGCCCGGGGGAAGTAGAGCGCCCTGATC
>DASQSC010000176.1:0-4881 GCA_035642555.1 Streptosporangiaceae bacterium
CGACCTCCGGCTGATCGCCTACGCCGACGTGGACGAGGCGAACTGCGCCATCGGCACCGCCCTCGCGCTCGGCGCGCTGCCCGGCGGCATCGCCGCCCTGCTCACCCGGATCCAGAACGAGCTCTTCGACGTCGGCGCGGACCTGTGCAACCCGGTCACCGACAATCCGCCCTATCCCCCGCTGCGGATCGACGAGAGCTACGTATCGGCCCTGGAGGCGGCCTGCGACGAGCAGAACCAGGACCTGCCCACGCTGCGCAGCTTCGTGCTGCCGGGCGGCACTCCGGGCGCGGCACTGCTGCACGCCGCGCGGACCGTGGTCCGGCGCGCCGAGCGCAGCGCCTGGGCGGCCAGGGACGCCCACGGTGACTCGGTGAACCCGGTCACCGTCAAGTACCTCAACCGGCTGTCCGACCTGCTGTTCATCCTCGCCCGGCGGGCGAACGGCCCGGCCGGCGAGGTGCTGTGGAAACCCGGCGGCGAGCGCTAGCTGCAGCCGGGCGGTAAGGGCAGCCGCCCCTGGTAACTGCCGGGCGGAGCAGCCTCCAGCCAGGCCAGGAAGCCGGTAAGAGCGGATTCGCCCATCGCGAGCTCGACGGTCTCGTTCCCGGGCCCGCTACTGCACTCCACCACCACCGAGCCCTCGCCCAGGCTCACCGCTTCGGCCGGGTCGGCCCGCCGCCGCGACCGCACCGAGAGGCTGCCGCGCTCCAGCACGGTGTCCGGGGTGAGCAGGATGCCGAACGCGTGGTACCAGCGGAGCTCGTCCGGCCGGTAGGCGGCGACGCCGAGCCGCCACGAGCCGCCCGGCTGCCGGAGCCCGCACTCCACCGTCCCGCCGCCGCGGTCAAGCAGGACCCGGCGGGCGGCGATGCCGGCGGCCGCCACCAGGGCGACGCCGAGGAACACGGCGAAGAACCAGGCCGCGTCGAATGCCAGCGCGCTGCTCCTCATCCCGGGCCCCCGCGCTGGCCCTCGTCAGGACGACTCGCCAGCGGCCCGCAGCAACGCCCGGGAGTATTTCACCTCGGCAGGCTCCTCTTCCCCGCCTTGGCCCTCTTCCAGCGCGGCATCCAGGCTGGCCCGTACGGCCGCCCGGTCCACCTGCGGGCCTAGCTGGGCCTCCCGGCACAGGACCGAGACCCGGTCATCGGCGATGGAGAGGAATCCGCCGTTGACCGCGGCCACCACCTCCCCGGACTGGCCCGGATCGTCCTCCGGGTCGAGGATGCGCACGAGGCTGCCTTCGGCCAGCACCCCGAGCACCGGCGGGTGACTGGTCAATACCCCGATGTCGCCGTCGAGGGTCTTGGCGATGACCATCCGGGCCCGGCCGGACCACACCTCGCCGTCCGGCGCCACCAGCTCCACCCGCAACGTCACCTGCGCTCCAGTTCTTTCGCCTTGCGCTCGACGTCCTCGATCCCGCCGCCCATGAAGAACGCCTGCTCCGGGAAGTGGTCGTACTTACCCTCGCAGATCGCCTTGAACGAGGCCACGGTCTCGGTGAGCGGGACGAACACCCCGGGCTGCCCGGTGAACTGCTGTGCCACGTACATCGGGTGGGACAGGAACCGCTCGATCCGCCGCGCCCGCTGGACGGTGACCTTGTCCTCTTCGGACAGCTCGTCGATACCCAGGATGGCGATGATGTCCTGCAATTCCTGGTTCCGCTGCAGGATCCGCTGCACCTCCCGGGCGACCCCGTAGTGCTCCTCGCCGATGTACCTGGCGTCCAGGATCCGGGAGGTGGAGTCCAGCGGGTCCACCGCCGGGAAGATCCCCTTCTCGGTGATGGCCCGGGACAGCACCGTGGTCGCGTCGAGGTGGGCGAAGGTGGTCGCCGGGGCGGGGTCGGTGATGTCGTCCGCCGGGACGTAGATGGCCTGCATGGACGTGATCGCGTGGCCGCGGGTGGAGGTGATGCGCTCCTGCAGCTGGCCCATCTCGTCCGCCAGCGTGGGCTGGTACCCCACCGCCGACGGCATCCGGCCGAGCAGCGTCGACACCTCCGAGCCCGCCTGCGTGAACCGGAAGATGTTGTCGATGAACAGCAGCACGTCCTGGCCCTGGACGTCGCGGAAGTACTCGGCCATGGTGAGGGCGGCGAGGCCGACCCGCAGCCGGGTGCCGGGCGGCTCGTCCATCTGGCCGAACACCAGCGCGGTGTCCTTGATGACCCCGGACTCGGTCATCTCGATGAACATGTCGTTGCCCTCGCGGGTCCGCTCCCCCACGCCGGCGAACACCGACACGCCACCGAAGTTCTTGGCGATCCTCGTGATCATCTCCTGGATGAGGACCGTCTTGCCGACCCCGGCCCCGCCGAACAAGCCGATCTTGCCGCCCTTGACGTACGGGGTGAGCAGGTCGAGCACCTTGATCCCGGTCTCCAGGATCTCGGTCCGCGGCTCCAGCTTGTCGAACTGGGGCGGATCCCGGTGGATCGGCCAGCGCTCGGAGACCTCCAGCGACGCCGTCGGCACGTCCAGGGTCTCGCCGAGCACGTTGAAGACGTGGCCCTTGGCGACATCACCGACCGGCACCGAGATGGGCCCGCCGGTGTCGGTCACGGCCGCGCCGCGTACCAGGCCGTCGGTTGGCTGCATCGCGATGGCACGCACCATGTTCTCGCCGAGGTGCTGCGCGACCTCCAGTGTGAGCGTGCTGGTGTTCTCCCCCAGCGTCACCTCGACGTGCAGGGCGTTGTAGATGTCAGGTATCTGCTCGGTGGCGAATTCCACGTCCACCACGGGGCCGATCACTCGCGCGACGCGGCCGCCCTGGACGGTGGCATCACCGTTGCCAGCGGCAGTGTTCTCTACGGTTGCGGTCATGATGGGCCCTCACTCGCTCCCTGCGACGGACTCGGCCAGCGCGTTGGCGCCGCCCACGATCTCGCTGATTTCCTGGGTGATCTCGGCCTGCCGGGCCTTGTTGGCTTCGAGCGTGAACTGTTCCAGCAGATCATTCGCGTTGTCCGTAGCCGACTTCATCGCCCGCCGCCGCTCGGCGATCTCGGCCGCGGCGGACTCAAGCAGCGCATGGTAGATCCTGCTCTCCACGTACCACGGCAGCAGCGCGTCGAGCACCTCCGGGGGCGATGGCTCGAACTCGTACAGCGGCATCGCCCCGCTCGGCGGCTCGGCGACCACTTCCTCGATCTCCAGCGGCAGGATCCGCCGCACCACCGGCCGCTGGGTGAGCATCGACACGAACTCGGTGTGAACGAGGTGGATCTCGTCGACGCCGCCCTCGGCGGCGGGCCGATCGAACGCCGCCAGCAACGTCTCGGTGACCTCCCGCGCGTGCTCGGGGCGCGGATTGTCCGAGAAACCGCTCCATTGCCCGGCGATCTCGCGGCCGCGGAACCGGTGCCAGACGATTCCCTTCGTCCCCGCGACGTAGGTCACGGCGGACATGCCGTGCTCATCCAGCAGCGACCGCAGCCCCTGTGCCTCGCGCAGCACGTTCGCGTTGTAGCCGCCGGCGAATCCCCGGTCGCTGGTGAGGATGAGGATCGCCGCCCGTTCCCGGCTGGGATGCTCGCGCACCAGCGGGTGGTCGATCTGCGCGGACCGGCTGACCACGGCCTCGACCGCCCGCTGTAGCTCCCGCGCGTAAGGGGTGGACTCCCGCACCCGCTGCTGCGCCCGGATCATCCGGGACGCAGCGATCATCTCCTGGGCACGGGTGATCTTGGCAGTGGACTGGATCGCCCGGATCCGCTGCCGGATGGCGCGTAGCTGTGCTGCCATGCTTGCTTGCCCTCTAGCCCGGTCCGCCGGCCGGGACGTACTTCTTGAGTTTCTCCTGCTGGACTTCTTCTTCCCCGATCGGCTGCTCGGGCTCTTCCTTGACCAGCAGCTCGCCACCGCTGATCTCGAAGCCGCGCCGGAACTTGCCGATCGCGTCCTTGAGCGCCTGCTCGGTGTCCTCGGACAGCTGGCCGGTCTCCCGGATGGCGTCGTAGATTCCGCTCTGCTCACGGCCCACGGCGTCGAGGAACTCGCGCTCGAACCGGCTGATGTCCTCGACCGGCACGTCGTCCAGGTAACCATTCGTGCCCGCCCAGACCGAGACCACCTGGCGCTCCGCCGGCAGCGGGGAGTACTGGGGCTGCTTGAGCAGCTCGACCAGGCGGGCGCCGCGGTCCAGCTGGGCCCGCGAGACGGGGTCCAGGTCGGAAGCGAACGCGGCGAACGCCTCCAGGTCGCGGAACTGGGAGAGCGCCAGCTTGAGGCCGCCCGCCACCTTCCGCATGGCCCTGATCTGGGCGTCACCGCCGACCCGCGACACCGACCGGCCGACGTTGATGGCGGGCCGCACGCCGGCGTTGAACAGGTCGGTCTCCAGGAATATCTGGCCGTCGGTGATGGAGATGACGTTGGTGGGGATGTAGGCGGAGATGTCGTTGGCCTTGGTCTCGACGATCGGCAGCCCGGTCAGCGACCCGCCGCCCATCTCGTCCGACAGCTTCGCGCACCGCTCGAGCAGCCGGGAGTGCAGGTAGAAGACATCGCCCGGGTAGGCCTCCCGGCCCGGCGGGCGGCGCAGCAGCAGCGAGATCGCGCGGTACGCCTCCGCCTGCTTGGAGAGGTCGTCGAAGATGATCAGCACGTGCTGGCCCGCGTACATCCAGTGCTGGCCGATGGCCGACCCGGTGTAGGGGGCGATGTACTTGAAGCCCGCCGGGTCGGAGGCGGGCGCGGCGACGATGGTCGTGTAGTCCATGGCGCCCGCGTCTTCCAGCGACTGCCGCACCTGCGCGGTGGTCGAGCCCTTCTGCCCCACCGCCACGTAGATGCACTTGACCTGCCGGGCCGGGTCGCCCGACTCCCAGTTCTCGCGCTGGTTGAGGATGGTGTCGATGGCGATGGC
>DASQSC010000177.1:0-2853 GCA_035642555.1 Streptosporangiaceae bacterium
CCGGCGTCGAGGACGTTGAGCTCGGCATCGGTCACCAGGCACGCGATCTCGATCAGCGCGTCACGCGCCAGATCGAGCCCCGTCATTTCACAGTCGATCCATACCAGCCGGTCGGTCATCTCCTCACTTTAGAGCCTGTCCGGCCCGCGTATGGCCGGGTGAGCGGCGGGTGCTACGACGGGATCGGGCCCGCGCAGGGTCAAGCCCGGCGCGATCAGGCCCCGCGCCGCACGAGGTCACGGATGTGGGCAGGAACGCTGGTGCCGGGCACGAGCGCCGGGTCGGGCACCGGCTCGGCGAATCGCACCGCCGCTGGCACCACCCCGGCCCAGCCCTTGAGGTCCAGGTCCGACGGCTCGTCCACGGGCGGGCCGGAGCGGATCTTGACCGACGCCTCGGTGAGCGGCACCGCGATCGCGGCGGTGGCGGCGAGTTCCTTGCGGACCGGGGCCCTGACCGCGTCCCAGCGGCCCGGGATGAGCTGCTCGGTGACGGCCCGCAAGGCCGAGAGCAGCTCGTCGTCGCTGGTCACCAGGCGCGCGGTGCCGAAGATCACTGCGCTGCGGTAGTTGACCGAGTGGCTGAACACCGCGCGGGCGCAGACCAGGCCGTCGAGATGGGTCACGGTCACGCACACCTGCTGCCCGGCGGCTGCCAGCAGGGTCCGGTTGGCCGATGACCCGTGCAGGTACAGCGTCTCGCCCACCCGCCCGTACGCGGTCGGCAGGACCACCGGCGCGCCGTCCTGCACGATCCCGAGATGGCAGATCATCCCGGCGTCCAGGACCGCGAAGAGATCGGCCCGGTCCGTCCGGCCGCGCTCGCGATGCCGCCCCAGCCGGGTGCGGGGCGTGGCCGACAGCGTGGTCTCAGCGCTCATGGTGCATTACCGTAATCGAGAGAGTGGCCACATGTAAGTAGCCACTTTACCGATAGAACGAAAGACCACTTCTCATGCGCACGACCACCGAACTGCCCCTGGCAGCCGAACGCGGCCAGCAGCTCACCCTGTCCGCCCAGATCGCAGGCCAGATCCGGGAAGCGATAACAGCGGGCAGGCTGGTGACGGCCGACCGGCTGCCGGCCACCCGGGCGCTGGCCAGCACGCTGGGGGTCAGCCGGACGGTCATCTCCAGCGCCTATGCCCAGCTCTTCGCGGAAGGCTGGATCGAAGGCCGGCACGGCTCAGGCACCTACGTAGCCAACGGCGCCACGCCCGGGCACGGCCGAGCGCCGAGAGACCCGGTATCGGGCGGCGGCACGGCGCCAGGCGGCACGGCGCCCGGGGACGGCCTGGTGCCGGGGGGCGGCCCGGAACGAGCCGCGGGCGTAGCGTTGTGGCGGGACCCCGCCTACGGAGGCGCCTCGGCCCCTACGGACGGAACCACTGACCGCGCACGGCAGCCCGCGGGCGTCCGGGATCGCCCCCACCCGCAGGGCGTCCGGGATCGCCCCCTCCCCGCGGGCGTCCCGGATCGCCCCCACCCGCAGGGCGCCCGGGATCGCCCCCACCTCGGCCCGCTGATCGAGTTGCGGCCCGGCATTCCCTGGGCGGCCGGTATCGACGCGGCAGCCTGGCGCCGCGCCTGGCGGCAGGCGGGCAGGCACCGGCCGGCCTTCGAGCCGGACCCGCGCGGGCTGCCGGGCCTGCGCGACGCGCTCACCGGATACCTGCGCCGCAGCCGCGGGGTGCACTGCACCCCGGAGCAGGTCGTGGTGACCCGCGGCGTGGCCGGTAGCCTGCGCCTGCTGGCGGCCGCCTTGCTCCGGCCCGGCGACCGGGTCGGGGTCGAGGAGCCCGGCTACCCGGCCGCGCGCGAGGTGCTCGCCGCTCACGGCGCCCGGGTGGTGCCGTGCCGGACGGACCAGGATGGCCTGGTCGTGACGGAACTGCCCGCCGGGCTGCGGCTGGTGTACACGACGCCTGCGCACCAGTACCCGCTCGGGGGCAGGCTCCCGGTGCCCCGGCGGCAAGCGCTCGTCGCCTGGGCCCGGGCCACCGGCGCGCTCATCGTGGAGGACGACTACGACGGGGAGTTCCGCTACGACGTGGCGCCGCTGCCGTCACTGTCGGGCCTGGGACCGGACGTGGTCGCCTACCTGGGCACCACCACCAAGATCCTCACTCCGGCACTGTCGACCGGATGGCTGGTCGCCCGGCCGGACCTGGCGACGCGGGTGGCCGAGACGGCTCGCAGGCTCGGCGACCGGCCCGGCGAGGGACCGCAGGCCGCGGTGCACGCCCTGATCACGGGCGGCGACCTGGAACGGCACATCCGGCGGATGCGGCACGAGTACGCCCGGCGCCGGGCGGTCATCGCCCGCCTGCTCGGCCCGGTCGCCCCCGGACGGCTGCTGGGAGACACGGCGGGCATGCACGTGGTGCTGGCGCTCCCGGGCGAGCGGGCGAGCCGGGTGGCCGCCGCGGCGGCCGGTCGCGGGGTGGCGGTCGGCACCCTCGACCGGTACTACTCCGGCCCGGTCACCGCGGGCGGGCTGGTGCTCGGCTACGGCGGCGCCAGCCTCGCTGACGTCACCCGGGGCTGCCAGGTGCTGGCCGGGATCCTCTAGCACCAGCGCAGACAGGACCGCAGACAACACAGTGGGGGCGACCCGGTTCGGGCCGCCCCCACTGGCCGGGGGACTCATTCACGCCGCGGGGAGCGGGGCCGCGGCGCCGCGGTCCGCCCTAGCTTTCTCCTAACCGAGGTGCAGCTGGCTCAGCACCTGGGTCGGCAGCAGCGACAGCACCGACTTCGGCAGCGAGTTCAGCACCGAGGTCGGGAGCTGGGTCAGCGCCGACGGCGACAGCTGGGACAGGACGGAGCCCGGCGCCTGCGTCAGCACACCGGT
>DASQSC010000178.1:0-2422 GCA_035642555.1 Streptosporangiaceae bacterium
CAGCACTGGAGGCGCGCCGTGAACGTCGGCGAAGAACTGGCGGAAGCCCGCCGCCAGTCCGGTCTCACCGTGACTCAGGTCAGCCAGCGGACCCGCATCAGGGAAACGATCATCCGCGGCATCGAGCACGACGACTACACCGGCTGTGGCGGGGACTTCTACGCCCGGGGGCACGTCCGGGCCATCGCCCGGGCGGTCGGCACCGATCCCGGGCCGCTCATCCGCGAGTACGACGCGAGCCACCCCCGGGGGAAGCCGGTCAGCACGGCCGACATCTTCCGCTCGGCCCGGCCGATCGCGATACCGGAGCCCCGGCGGCCGCACCGGGGGCTGGCGGCACTGCTGCTGGTGGTGGTGCTCGGGCTGGGAGGGTACGCGGCCTATCACTTCCTCGCGGGCACCGGGCACCCGGCCCGGGGCTCGGCCGCCGGGCACTCACAGCGGGGCAGCGCCGCCGCGGCCGGGCTTTCCGGCGCCAGCACCGCTCCCGCCAGCCCCGGCCCGACCGGTTCCGGCCAGGCCTCCCCGGGAACGTCGGCGAGCCCGCCGGCCGCGCCCTACGCGCACCGGATCGCCGTCGGCTTGACCGCCAGGCAGAACTGCTGGGTGGGCTTCTACACCAGCCAGGGCAGGTTCCTGTTCCAGTCCTACGCGGTCCCCGGCACGACGAAGGCGTGGTCCTTCCGCCATCCCGTTGCCATGCGGATCGGCAATCCCGGCGGTATCCGGCTGACGGTTGACGGCAAGCGACTGCACCCGGGCACGGCCGGACCGGTCACGCTGCACCTGCGGCTGAACGGCAACGTATCCGCCTGACCACCCGGGCGGGCTGGGCCGGCCGCAATCACCTGGCGCGGCCGATCGCTCCCCATCGTCAGGAAACGGGCAGTTCACAGGCCGGCTGGGGGCCTGACCTTCGTGATCGCCGATGTTACGCTCCATTTCTGGGTGGAAGAGTGACGCATGACCCGGGTGGGGTTTCGAGGCGGAGGCGTGACCAGCGTGGTGCCACCGCCCTTGGTGAAGCCGTACCCGGTGCGGTGCTGGAGCGCAAGCTGCACCCGCCGCACCGGCGCGAGGACTGGGTGCCTCGCCCGGAACTGACCCGCTACCTGGACTCCTGTCAGGCCGGGCTGATCCTCGTCGAGGCCCCGGCCGGGTACGGCAAGACCACCCTGCTGGCGCAGTGGCGAGCCGCGTCTGCGCAGACCCGGCCGTTCGGCTGGGTGTCGCTGGACACCGCGGACAACGACCCGCAGCGGCTGTGGCGGCACGTGGCGTGCGCACTGCAGCGGGCGCTCCCCGGGCTTGACGGCACGGACCTGCCCGGGCCGCCCGGCGGCACCGACTTGTCCGAGCCGCCCAGCGGCCGGGGCGCGGCCAACTCCGGCCCGCTGATCTCGCGCCTCGCCAACGCGCTGGCCGCGGTGGCCGAGCCGGTGGTGCTGGTGCTTGACGACTATCACCTCATCACCGAGCAGCGCTGCCACCAGCAGCTCGAATGGCTACTGCAGCAGCTCTCGCCGCCGGCCTCGATCGTGCTGAGCACCCGGGCCGATCCGCCGCTGCCGCTAGGGCGGCTGCGGGTCGCCGGCGAGCTGGCTGAGATCCGGATGCCCGGGCTGCGCTTCACGGTGGCGGAGGCCGCAGCCCTGATCGACGCCGCCGCCGGCCGCCGCCCCGGCCACCGCGACCTGGCCGACCTGGTCGAGCAGGCCGAAGGGTGGCCGGCCGGGCTGTATCTGGCGGCCCTGTCGCTGCGGGCCGAGCCCGACCCGGCCGCGTTCATCCGCCGGTTCACCGGCAGCAACCGGTTCATCGCCGACTACCTCACCGAGGAGGTGCTCGCCCGCCAGCCGCCCGGGGTGCGGAAGTTCCTGCTCCGTACGTCCGTGCTGGACAGGTTCACCGCGCCGCTGTGCGATGCGGTCACCGGGGATGGCGACGCCGCGGAGCTGATCGAGACGCTCGAGCGCCAGAACCTGTTCGTGGTACCGCTGGATGACCAGCGGCAATGGTTCCGCTACCACCATCTGTTCGGGCAGCTGCTGCTCAGCCTGCTGGCCCGGGCCGAGCCAGCCGCGGTGCCGACCCTGCACCAGCGTGCCAGCGACTGGTTCCTGGAGCAGGCGGACCCGGCCGAGGCCATCGAGCACGCGCTGGCCGGCGGGAACACCGGCGGCGCGGTGGAGCTGATCGGCCGGCACTGGTATTCGTTCGCGGACGGGGGCCGCGCGCCCGCCGTCCGCAGGTGGCTCCGCGCGCTCGGGGACGACGGGATCGGCGCCAGCCCGCTCGCCGCGCACTGCGCTGCCTGGGTGGCGGCGCTGGCCGGCGAACGGCAGACGGTCAGCCGCTGGCTGCCGGTGATCGAGGCGGGCGGGAAGCAGGGGCCGCTGCCGGACGGCATGCGGTCCCTCGG
>DASQSC010000179.1:0-5857 GCA_035642555.1 Streptosporangiaceae bacterium
GGCCCGTCCTCCGCCAGCAGCGCCGCCCCGTCCGGGCGGAGGCCGATCAGCCAGTGCCCGCCGTCGTCGGCACGCAGCTCGACCCGGCCCGGGGCGTGCGGCCAGGCCTGGCCGGGGTCCTTCGCCCAGCCGGGCACGGCGCCCAGGCAGACCGTGATGAACTCGGCCACCCCGTCGGCGGCGGCGTCCGCTGGCAACGGCTCGGCCCGCCCGATGGCCTGCTGCGCGTCGCGGGCGTGGACGGCGGCCTCGTGCACCTGATGGCGGGCCACGGCCCCGCTGGTCTGGGGGTCCGGCGAGGACTGCCACCAGGTCCAGCAGCCACGGTCCGGGCCGGCCTCGGCCAGCGCCGCCAGCAGGGTCTGCGTGGACGCGGCCGACCAGGCCAGCGGGTCGCCCGACGGCACCCGGTCAGGGACCTGATCATCGCTGGGCGGCGGCTGACCGGGCCCGGCCGCCACCACGGCCGCCCAGAACCGGTGCACCTCGCCCAGGTGCGCGACGAGGTCGGCCACGGACCAGTCGGGGCATCCGGGCACCGGCGTGCCGGGCGGGGCCTGGCCGGCGGCGGCCCGGAACGCATCCGAGCGGTCCGCGATCTGATCCAGGAGCCGGGAGAAGGAAGGCGTCTGCATGACTCTCTCTTATCACCGGCTGCCGACACTCCCGCGGCCGACGGCCGTCCCGGCGGTGCCCGCGGTCGCGCTGGCCCGGGCCTCCGGGCTGGTCAGCGGGAAGTGGCAGGCGGCCACGTGCCCGGGGCCGAACGAGCGCAGCTCCGGCTCCTCCTCGGCGCAGCGGTCCTGCGCGAGCGGGCACCGGGTGCGGAACCGGCAGCCGGACGGCGGGTTGATCGCGCTGGGCAGCTCCCCGGACACCCCGGCCTTGGTGCGGGCCCGCGCCACCGCCGGCTCCGGCACCGGGATCGCGGCCAGCAGCCCGGCCGTGTACGGGTGGGCGGCCTGCGCGTAGATGTCCTCGCCCGAGCCGAGCTCGACCAGCTTGCCGAGGTACATCACGCCGATCCGGTTGGCCATGTACTTGACCACCGCGAGGTCGTGCGAGATCACGATGTAGGTGAGGCCGTGGTCGGCCTGCAGCCGCTTCATGAGGTTCAGCACCTGCGCCCGGATGGACACGTCCAGCGCGCTCACCGGCTCGTCGGCCACGATGACCCGCGGGTTGAGGGTCAGGGCGCGGGCGAGCCCGATCCGCTGCCGCTGCCCGCCGGAGAACTCGTGCGGGTAGCGCTCCACCGCGTTGCGGGGCAGGCCGACCTCGTTCAGCAGCTCGAACACCCGGTCCTGCTGCTCCTTGTGGGTGCCGATGTGCTGGATGGCGAGCGGCTCGCGGATGATGTCGCCCACCCGCATCCGCGGGTCCAGCGACGAGTACGGGTCCTGGAACATCAGCTGGAGGTCGCGGCGCTGGCGCCGGAGCGCGGTCCCGCGCAGCGCGGACACCGCCCGCCCGGCCAGCCGCACCGTCCCCGAGTCGGGCCGCTCGAGCGCCACCACCATCCGCCCGATCGTGGTCTTCCCGCAGCCCGACTCTCCCACCAGGCCGAACGTCTCCCCGGCCGCGACCGAGAAGGAGACCCCGGACACCGCCTTGACGCTGCCGATCCGGCGCTGCAGGACCAGGCCCGAGGTCACGGGGAACTCCTTGACCAGGCCGTCGATCTCCAGCAGCGGCCCTCCTCCAGCCGCCTCGGGGCCGTCCTGGCCGGGCGCGGCCTGGCGGTCGGCGGCCGCCAGCACCGGCGGCCCGGAGCCGGCGCCGGCCGCCGCGGCCGGCTCGCTGCCGTTGCCCGCCGCCACCGGACCGTCCACCGGGTGCCAGCATGAGAACAGGTGATCGAGCTGCCTGCCGGTCAGCACGGGCTCATCGGTCCGGCACTGGTCGGTGGCCCGGCTGCAGCGGGGGGCGAACCGGCAACCGGGCGGCGGGGCCGACAGGTCCGGCGGCAGGCCGGAGATGTTGAGCAGCCGCGTACCGGAGTCCTGGCTCAGCCGCGGGATCGAGGCCAGCAGCGCCTGCGTGTACGGGTGGTGCATGTGGCTGAAGACCCGGTCGGTGCCCGCGGTCTCCACGATCCGCCCGGCGTACATGACGTTCACCCGGTCCGCATGGCCGGCGATCACGCCCATGTCGTGCGTGATCAGCAGCATGGCCATGCCCAGCCGCGACTTGAGGTCGTCGAGCAGCGCCAGGATCTGCGCCTGGATGGTCACGTCCAGGGCGGTGGTCGGCTCGTCCGCGATGAGCAGCTTGGGCTCGCACGCCAGCGCGCTGGCGATCATCACCCGCTGCCGCAGCCCGCCCGAGAGCTGGTGCGGGTAGTCGCCCAGCCGCTCCTTCGGCCGGGGCAGGCCGACCAGGCCGAGCACCTCCGCGGCCCGGTCCAGGGCCTCGGCCTTGCTGGCGCCCCGGTGCAGCCGGACCGGCTCCGCCACCTGGTAGCCGATGCTCTTGGTGGGGTCGAGCGAGCTGAGCGGGTCCTGGAAGATCATCCCGATGTCGTTACCGCGGATCCTGCGCATCTCCGCGTCGGGCAGGGCGGTCAGCTCCTGGCCGCCCAGCTTGACCGACCCGCCCACGATCTCCCCGCCCGCCGGCAGCAGCCGCATGACCGACAGCCCGGTCATCGTCTTGCCGCAGCCGGACTCCCCCACCAGCCCGAGCGTCTCGCCCGGCTCGATGTGCAGGTCGACGTTGCCGACCGCCTGTACCACGGACCTGGTCAGCTTGATGTGCGTGGACAGGTCCTTGATTTCCAGGACTGGGGGCATTCGCAGGCTCCTCAGCTAGCCGGGTGGACGGGTCAGCGGCGCCGCAGCCGCACGTCGAGCGAGTCGCGCAGCGCGTCCCCGACGAGGTTGCAGGCCAGCACCACGAGTACGATGCACGCCCCGACCGGGAAGACCAGCCACCAGTAGCCGTCCTGCAGGTAAGAGATGCCGTTGGACAGCATGTCGCCCCAGTCCTGGGTCGGGTAGTGCAGCCCGAAGCCGAGGAACCCGAGGGCGGCGACCAGCAGGATGGCGTCCGCCACGTTGAACGTGACGTTGACGATCATGACTCCGAGCGCGTTCGGGAGCAGGTGCCGGCGGATCAGCCGCCACCGGCCCGCCCCGGCCGTGCGGGCCGCCGCCACGAAGTCCCTGACCCGGAGCGTGAGCACCTCACCCCGCACCAGCCGGGCCGGCACCAGCCAGGTGGAGGCGCCGATGATGAGGCTCAGGCCGAGCACCGAGGCACCGTACTTGACGGCCACGACCAGCACGATGAACAGCAACGGGATGGACAGGAAGATGTCCACCACCCGCATCATCAGCGAGTCGATGAAGCCGCCTGCCAGGCCGGCCACGGCGCCCCACAGCGAGCCGAACACGATCGCCACGAGTGCCGCGAAGAAGCCCACCTCCAGCGCCGCCTGGCCCCCCTTCATCAGCAGCGCCAGCTCGTCGAATCCGACGTCGGTGGTGCCGACCGGGTGCCCGGCGCTCGGCGGCAGGTTGGTGCTCACCAGGTCGGTGCTGACCGTGTTGCCGTGGTAGACCAGCGGCCCGGCGAAGCAGAACAGGACGAAGAACACGATGATCCCCATCCCGATCACCGCCAGCCGGTTCGCGGCGAACTCGCGGATCGCCAGCCGCCAGCCGCTGGCGACCGGGCCGACCTCACCGCCCTCGGGGGCGCGGGCGGCGACGTCGAGCGGGGTCAGGGAGGAGGTGATGTTCGACACTGGGGGATCTCCTCGTGTCTCAGGCCAGCCGGATCCGCGGGTCGGCAACGGTCAGCGCGATATCGGCGATCAGGTTCCCCACGACCGTGAGCAGCGCGCCGAGCATGGTGTAGGCCAGCAGCACGTTGTAGTCGACGTTCTGCAGGCTCTGGTAGAACAGCAGCCCGAGGCCCCGGTAGTTGAACAGGGTCTCGGTGATCAGGTTCCCCGCCAGCAGGATGGGAATGGACAGCCCGATCAGGGTCACCATCGGCAGGCTCGCGTTCCGCACCAGATGCCGGGACAGCACCAGCCGTTCCGGCAGCCCCTTCGCGCGCGCCACCCTGATGTAGTCCTGCGCCAGCGCGTCCATCGAGCTTGACCGCATGTACCGGGAGAAGCCGGCCACGCTGATCCCGGTCAGGGTGGCGATCGGGAGCGTCATCGAATGCCAGTCCCCCATCACCGCGAACACGCTGGTGGACTGGCTGCCCTCGTAGTTGAACACCGGGAACGACAGCGCCAGGACCTGGATCAGGATCAGCCCGAGCATGAACACCGGCATCGCGTAGGTCACGAACGCCACGGTGGTCACCACGTTGTCGCCGACGGTGTTGCGCCTGGCCGCCTGGTAGATGCCCAGCGGCAGCGCGATCACCACCGCGAACAGCAGCGACATCCCGGACAGGTAGGCACTGCGCGCCCAGGTCTCGGCGAACAGCGAGGTCACGCTCTGGTTGGTCTTGTAGGAGTAGCCGAAGTTCGCGTGCACCAGGTTGTTGAGGTAGTGCAGGTACTGCATGATCCACGGCCGGTCGAAGCCGTGGTCATGGTTCCACGCCGCGATGGCAGGCGGGCTCGCCCTGGGGCCGAGCACGTCCACCGCGGGCGACGGGTAGATCAGGTGCAACAGGAAGAAGATGAAGAACGAGACGCCGAGGACGACCACGATGGAAGTCCCGATCCGGCGGAGCAGGTAGAGGGTCACCGCCTGCTGTCCTCTCTCACGACAGGCCGCGCGGGCACGGCTGCGCCGACGCCCCTGGGCTTGTGTGTAACACCGCGGGCCGGGGCCGTCCAGCCCGGCCTGGCCCGGCGGTCAGGACCGCCGGGCCAGGCCGCAGCCGCGGCTACTTCTTGACGTACCAGAACTCGGGGTTGAGCTGGTACTGGGTGGTGGACTGGAACGATGCCGGCTGGCCGGAGATGGTCTTCTTCCAGGCCGCCACGATGTTGTCCGGATTCGGCTGGAACAGGCTCGGCTGCTGCTGCGTGAGATACGCGGCCTCGGCCTTCACCGCGTTCGGGTCGCTGCTGGTCGTGGACGCCTTGATCAGCTGATCGGCCTTCGGGTCGGAGTACAGCCCGATGTCGTATGTCCCGCTGCTGTTGAAGATGCCGTTCGTCGTCGGGTAGGTCGAGATGCTGAACCCGCCGAAGTCCTCCATCGCCCAGTCGTTGATGGTCTTCGGGTTCGCGGTGTCGTAGTAGGTGGCGATCATGTGGTTGAAGTTGTCGGACTTCAGCGAGATCGTGATGCCGGCCTTCTTCGCCTGCGACACCAGGTCGGTGACCTGCTGGGTGATGATCTGCGTGCCGGAGTTGTAGATCAGGTTCCAGGCCAGCTTGGTGCCCGCCGGGATGCCCGCCCCGCACTGGGTCGGCCCTGAGCCGGCGTTCTTGCACACGTCGGTGCCGCCCGGGTTCACGGTCCAGCCATGGTCCTTCAGTAGCTTGACCGCCGCCGGGACGCTGAAGGGATACGGGTTCGTCAGCGCGTTGCCCGGCGTGAACGGGGTGGCCGGGATCGACGGCACCGGCCCGAAGCTCTGGCCGCCCGCGCCGTGGAAGAAGGCCTTGATGTACCCGGCCTGGTCCTGCAGGTGCGCCATGGCCTGCCGGATGTACAGCTGCTTGATGATGCTGTCGAAGTGCCCGGTCTTGTCCTTGAAGTTGTAGGTCACGTACTCGAAGCCGAACGGCGGGTAGCCGAACACGTTGTACTTCGTCTTCACCGAGCTGAGCTGCGGCAGGTCCGGGAGCGGTATGTAGCCCCAGTCCACGGCGCCCGACTTGACCGCGTTGAACTCGGCGGTGTCCGAGGTGAACGGCACGGCCTGGAGCTTGGAC